>NZ_JBVBUV010000013.1:0-71792 GCF_057445395.1 Litorivivens sp. | reverse complement strand
ATTAGTAATGGGAAGATTTTCTGGTGACCAGCGTCTACCTTGCTCAATTACGAGAACCTTGTATCCTTTCTGAGACAACCGGTACGCACTTACGCTACCGCCGAACCCAGAGCCAATAATCAAATAATCGTAATCGAATTCGGTCATGCTATTCACTCGAAACTACAGGAGATAAAAAAGCCTCCTTTAGCCGGAAAACTTAATCTCCAACTAAAAACACGAGCCATCAAAGCTCGCGTCGAGAGGCGAAGGGAAGAAGACTTGACGAATGATTAGTGCTTAGATTTTATTTTCACCATCATTGACTCATACCCATGTACAAAGTTTGAGTGCACACGGACTGGCTTTCCTACAACATCGATGCTTTCAAACCGTTTAAGAATTTCCTCCCAGGTAATGCGAAGCTGCATTTCGCCAAGACGGTTTCCCATACAACGGTGAATGCCAAGACCGAAGGACAGATGCTGCCTCGCCCGCTGCCTGTCGACGATTACCTGATCCGGGTTTTCGATAATGCGCTCGTCGCGATTACCAGATATGTACCACATGACAACTTTATCGCCCTTTCTAATCTGCTTCCCGTTTAACTCGTAATCGCATTTAGCAACACGGCGCATATGGGCTAGAGGTGTTTGCCAGCGAATAATTTCCGAGACCATATTCGGGACAAGTTGCGGGTTCGCTTTGAGCTTGGCAAATTCCTCTGGGAACTCGTTCATAGCTAATACGCTGCCGGAGATCGAATTTCGAGTGGTGTCGTTCCCGCCAACAATCAGTAAGCCAAGGTTGCCCATAAATTCCGCCGGGCGATTTATCATGTCTCGCGTATCTTCATTGGCCTCAAGAAGACTGATCATGTCAAAGCCGGGTGCGCCCCCTTTTTCACGATGCGCCGCTTTTTGGTGCCAAAGTCGAGCAAAGGTTTCCACCATGTCTTGCAAAGCAGCAAAGCGTTCTTCTTTACAGGCGTTGCCTCCCGATAGCTCTGGTGCTGATGTAGCTATATCTGACCAGTAGACCAGCTTGTGGCGATCTTCATAAGGAAAATCAAATATCGTCGCCAGCATCTGGGATGTTAGTTCTTTGGATACACTGGAGACCCAATCAAAGCTCTCTCCAGTTGGAAGCTGATCAAAAATTTCACTGATTCGGCTTCTGATAAGATCTTCCATCGAGGCAAGGTTTCGAGGTGCAACAACAGCCTGTACAGCATTTCGTTGTTCGTCATGCTTGGGAGGATCCATGGAGATAAAATTTTCAAGTGGGATGTCCGCGTCAGGGTCGCCAATCATGATGAAGGGCTCAGAAGAAAACACTTCATGATTGGTGTCCACGGCAACAATGTCTTCAAACCGCGTCACCGACCAAAAAGGGCCGAAGGGGCTTTCCGGGAGATAGTGGACTGGGTCTTCGTCACGTACACGTTTGAAATAATCTTGCCAGCGATTTTGGGAGTATAGGGCTGGATCGCTCAAATCGATGGCTTCGAGGGGAAGCTCATAGGGGTCTGGCAGTGTTTCTTTTTGTCGGTCTGATTGGCTAGTCATTATTCTATGCCCTGTGTCAGTCACATTTGAAATTCAGGAAGTTCGACAACCAGTCCATTAAGTTCGTCATTGAGCTGCAGCTGGCATGAAAGTCTTGATCGTTCACAGCCTTCTGGCGTCATTTGCAGCATGATGGCCTCTGTCTCGTTCGGAGAGCCGACTTTATCAATCCATTCAGGTGATACGATGACGTGGCAAGTGCCGCAGGCGCAGCCCCCGCCGCAATCTGCGTCAATGCCCGGGACGCTGTTGTTGAGAGCCGCTTGCATCAAGCTGGCACCAGATTCTGCAGTGACTTCGTGCACTTCACCGCTGTGTTCAATAAACTTAACCTCAATCACAATGGCTCTCCTGTCTTAGGTTTGGCTGTGAATTAGCCTGTAAGATAGCCCTCGAACCCCTGTCATTTTCAGACTAAAACTGTTCATTAGCAGACAGTTGGTGTCTTTCCTGGGTCTCGAGCCTAATTACGTTAGGGTGCTGCCGGGTTCACCGGGTCGTGAAATATCGAGGCTGGACAAGATTGTGTGAATGAGAGCGTATAGCCAAGTCTGGGCGAGTGCGGCTTTTATTTACTGGAGCGAAACTGTTTTGGGGTCAATCCAGTAGCATGCTTGAAGGCACGTGCGAAATTGGAGTCGCTGCTGTAACCAGAGGCTAATGCTACCTTGCAAACGGGAAGTTCCGTAGCATTCAGCAAATACTTGGAGTACTCAATGGACACCTGTTGCTTTAGCTCCGCAAATGAAACCCCTTCTTGGTGTAAGCGTCGCGCAAGGGTGCGCTCGGAGATATTCAGCTCTTCGGCTGTCTGAGATATGTTCATCGGCTGCATTCTGGTAAGCCGTTGACGAAGAACCTTGCTCACTTTTGCACTGTAAGTGGCATGCGAGCTCAAGCTGGTTGAGGTTTTCAGGTTTGTATAGACTTGTTCGAATGTTGCCTGATTATGGGTATATAGAGCCTGTGACAGATGGTGTTTGTCAAAGACCACCTCGATGGTCTTCTGTGAAAAAAGAAATTTAGCGTTGAATTTATTTTCGTAATCTTCAAGTTCGCCCATAGGGTCATGGGTTAGGTGAATGCGAACAGCGGGTTCCGGCAAGTTGGCGAAGTGGCGAAGGTTGAGAAGATAGCCGCATACAGACTCGTCGAGCTGATGCTGGATGTCATCGAAATCGACTAGTGGCTCCATCACGATGTGGCAATGTTGCTGAACATCATGCATGGCAAAGCGGTACGCCGGCATAACGGTGTCGGAAAAATCAATCATTACTTCCAGGGCCTGCCTAACCGTTTTTGCCGTAAAAGAGGCCAGACCGAACATGCCGCCAGGTATGGTTATGGGAATAAAATCTGCGAGCTGTACTGACAGAGGGGTCCCTGGCATTGCGATATCTTTGCAGCAGCGAAATAGCTCGCGAAACTGCCAGCCGTTAATGGTGCCCTCCCGGCGAGATATTTGCTCGTTTGATATGAGGCAGCGCTTATACAGATCATTTTTATCAATTTTTCTGAAGTCGTAAAACTTCTCCCCTAGGTCTAGCAGGGCTATAGGGAGTAGGGTTTTCTCGAGCTGCTGTAGGGTGTTAGTAGCATGGGGCATAGGTGTATTTCATCATGCCTTCTTATTGTTGTATGTCATGGGTTTTGAGGAATAACTTGGCCGGAATTGCCCCTGTCACATTGGCGTAATACGACAGACATTGGCTGCAAATGACTATAACTCCCGCCTAAGATTTTAGCCAGACATTAATGGTGGTGTCTGGTGGATAGCGCAACCTCCGGTTGACGTGATTCGGTTGTCTGGAGCTCAAGCGGGCGTTACAAGTCGGTTGCTAGACTTGTCGATGAGCCGCCGGTGAAGGCTGTTTCTGGTTGTAAGTGCTTGTAATTATTAAGCAAACAGAGCCAGTTCGCAGCTCGCAACACAGTTGGGCCGAAAACTCCTGCCGGGACGCTTTCGTTTGAGCATAAAACCATAATATGAGGCATATAGTATGACTTACAGATTCAAATCCCCTCAGAGGCTGATGGCTGGCGCGTTTCTGGTTGCTGTTAACTCGGCAGGAGTTGAGGCAAAGGTGCTGGAAGAGGTGATGGTTACAGCTCAGAAAACTTCTGCGAGCACGCAGGATACCCCGATCGCCATTACGGGGATGACGGGTGACGCGCTGGAAAAATTCGGCTTTCAGAACGCCAATGACATCTCAGCACAGGTCCCGAATATGCAGGTCAGCGGCCCCTACGGAGATGTGCAGCCCATCTTTTCAATACGCGGCGTCAGTATGTCGGACTACAGCTCAAATCAGGCCAGTCCGATAGGCGTCTATACCGATGAAATGTATATGGGGGCGACCTATACCCATGGTATGAACTTCTTTGATGTGGAGCGTCTCGAGGTGCTTCGTGGGCCTCAGGGAACCCTTTACGGGAAAAACACCACCGGCGGCGCGGTTAATATCATCACGAAGTCCGCAAAGGTTGGTGATGAGTTTTCTTTCAACATGAAGGCGGGGGCGGGAAATTATGGCTCTCAAGCTTTCGATTTCGGCATCCAGGATACGGTAATTGAAGATACCTTGGCGCTCCGACTTGGCTATTCCTCAAGTCGTCATGATGGCTACGTTGAAAATGCTTTCGGAGGCAGCAACTTGTCTCAGCTTGATTTTCAAGGCGCTAGGCTGAGTGCGCAATGGTTGGTAACCGATGCGACAACCATTGATTTCAAATACACCAATAGCGGTAACGATTCTCTTGCTAACGGTTCGCGGAATGAGCCGCGCGGCGACCTTTCAAAAAACCCTGAGCAAGCGCAAGCAATAGCTGCGAGTGGTGTCGGCGCGTACACAGAGAAACCAAACAATGGCTTTATTGATAATACGGGCTATTCTCGGCCTGCACATGGGCTTGACCGTCACGAGCAGCAAGATGATTACACCGGCCCTCTAGTTGTCGATAATGAAAGTGCGTTGATGAAAATCGAGCACATAACTGAGTCCTACACATTTACCAGTATCAGTACCTATAGCGAAGCCGATTATCGTCAGAAACAAAATGTCGACGGCGGGCCCGATGGATTATTACATATTCGGTGGGGCGTTCAGACAGATGCAGTCAGCCAGGACCTGCGGGTTGCCGGAAATTTTGATAACGGCTTTAGCTTCATATCTGGGATGTACTACGCAACTGAATACCAGGATATGCACAATATCTACGAAATCTACGAAACTCCTCCGGATACCAGGGTGGCGGCCACCTTTCCCGGGGCAGCTGCGTTCTATCCGTTTCTGCTCGATTTCGGCGGTATCGATCAGAAAATGATCACCGACAAAACAAGCTACGCTGTTTATTCTCAGTTTCGGTTCGATGCAACCGCAAACCTGGGGTTTGACTTTGGCATACGCTATACGGCAGACCAGATCGACCTGGATTACCTCAACATCTCCCGATTCACCTACGATGGCGAGCCTGTAGGCACATGGGTGCCGGGTAACAATACGGGCACTGATGAGCCCTTTATTGTACCAACTGTCGGAAGTAACGGCCCACTGGAAACCGACGCTATTATCGCTGGCTTGGCAGATGGCAGCATCACCCCCCAGGACCTGGCCAGTAATGCCGAAAGCGGTTATACGCATGGCCCCTACACAACGGACTCTGCACCACGCCTTACAGCCAACGAGAAAGAGTGGACCGGTAAGTTGGGTGTTGACTATCGCTTAAGCGAAGATCTCATGGTCTACGCAAGTTACAGCAAAGGCTATCGGGCCGGTAACTTCAACGGCGGTGTCTACTACGAAGTACGTGACTTTGAGAATGCCTATGCAGAGCCCGAATTCCTTGATGCCTATGAAGTAGGCATGAAATCGGATCTTCTCGAAGGCTCCATGCGTCTGAATGCGGCCCTGTTCTACTACGACTACACTAACCAGCAGTTCATTAACGTAGTGGGCGTATCCAATTTCTTGGAAAATGCTGGCGGGTCAGAGATCTTGGGTTTTGAGTCTGAGCTTATGTGGGCCATCGGAGAGCGCCTTGTCGTGAACTTTGGCCTCGGTCTCTTAGAAAGTGAGTACACGGAGCTTACGCTCTCAGATACACAAACGTTGAATGACCCTGACGATAATGTAGATCTTTCGGGCAATGAGCTGATTTCTGCCCCCAAAGTCAGTGGCAATATCTCGCTCGACTACGACGTGCTTGTAACCGACGCTGGCTTTTTGAGTTTCAATGTTAATGCAAACTACCAAGGCGAACAGTGGTATAGCGCTTATAACGACAAGGCCGGGTACGACAAGATAAAGCAGGATCCGTACACGCTAGTCAATTCGCGACTAACTTGGCGTTCTTATGACAATAGCTACTCAGTCGCTCTATGGGGGAAAAACCTCACTGAGACTGAATACGACGGGTACGCAATTAACCTCCAGGCTGGGTTCGGATTTGACTACTTCCAGGAAGGTGCTCCGCGCACCTACGGATTAGAAATGACCTACCGTTGGGAGTAATCAGCTAAAGCCAGCATGGTCGTCGGAATCCGACCTCTGTTCAGATTCCGACTTCCTTAAAAAGTCTATCAACTATTCGCTCACTGATGAGTGATCACGGAGTAATTCAAATGTATATCGCCGAAACTATTCCGGACCCTTGGGCCATACCAATTGAGCAGATCGATGTTAGCAATCCTGCGTTACTGGCGCAGGATGCATGGCGGCCATTTTTTGAAAGATTGCGCAAAGAAGCCCCTGTACACTATCAAGCGAATAGTCCATTTGGTCCCTTTTGGTCGATTACAAAGTTTGATGACATTGTTGCAATTGACACCAACCACGAGGTTTTCTCATCCGAGCCCAATATTTTTCTGGCTGATCTCGGTGACGATCTTCCAGCCGAAAACTTTATTGCCATGGATCCACCTCGGCACGATGTGCAACGCAAGGCCGTGCAGCCAGTGGTGGCGCCCACTAATCTGAAAGAAATGGAGAGCTTGATCCGGCGTAGAGTCGTCGAAATTCTGGAAAGCCTGCCTGTTGGCGAGACTTTCAATTGGGTGGAACATGTCTCCCAGAATCTGACGACCCAGATGCTGGCTACACTGTTCGATTTTCCGTTTGAAGATCGCCATCTGTTGCCATATTGGTCAGATCTGGCCGCAGGCTCGCCTGAGCTAGGTGGTGGCGATTTTACGTCAGAAGAACGACTTACCGGCCTTATGGGAATGCTGGAGTATTTCACTAATCTCTGGCACGAACGTAAAGGAAAAGAAACGAATGGCCTCGACCTAATTACGCTATTGCAGAACAACCCTGATACCGCTGACATGGTCGACCGACCCATGGAATATATTGGGAATCTTGGTTTGCTTATCGTGGGGGGGAACGACACTACGCGAAATTCTATCAGTGGCGGTGTGCTTGCGCTGAACCAAAATCCGGCAGAGTACAAAAAACTGCGAGAAAATCCTGGTTTGATTCCAAATATGGTATCGGAAATTATTCGATGGCAGACACCCTTGGCTCACATGCGACGCACAGCCAAAGTGGATACAGAATTCCGCGGGCAAAAGATCAGAAAAGGCGACAAAGTGGTCATGTGGTATCTGTCAGGAAATCATGACGACACTGCGATAGATCGCGCTAACGAATTCATTATTGACCGGAAAAACGCCCGCCACCACATAGCTTTTGGTTTTGGTATACATCGCTGCATGGGTAATCGTCTGGCTGAAATGCAGTTACGGATACTTTGGGAGGAAATCATGCAGCGATTCCACAAAGTGGAAGTTGTTGGAGAGCCCGAGCGGGTAACCTCCAACTGGGTACGTGGTTACAGGACGCTGCCCGTTAAGCTGCATGCCTTGTAGTAATGCCATGGTCTCAATCCTTGCCCGCGCTCTTTTTTTTGCCGGGCAAGGAAGTAAACCATATATCAGTTAATCGTGACTGCTTCATCGGAGATAGTGCGAGAAAGAATATGAACTATTCCTACGGCTCCAAGCTTTTGAGACACGGGTTTATGGCGCTTTTGGTTGGCCTCGTCGGTGGTTTTTTGTTTACTTTCTCACTCATAGGCGGAGTGTCGTTCAGCCCACTTCCTGTCGCGATCGAAATGGATATTCCTGGTACGACAAAGGGGTGGCGTGTTCTTCATGTCGGGATGCTCATGAACGGTCTAATGGCAATTGCGGTGGCTCTGGCAATGCACGATGTGTCCTTGAGCCCGCGGGTAGCTCGCCGAGTATATGTAGGGACTGCGATTGCCGTATGGGGTAATTTTTCATTTTATTTTTTCGGTATGTTCGCGCCTAATCGGGGTTTGACTGCCGGCGGCAATCAGTTGGGTGAAGCAAGCGTTGCAGGTGTGCTTGCCTTCTTTCCCGCCATCCTTAGTGCCGCAACATTGATCTATGTCTGCTGGATAATGTTTCGGGCGGATCCGTTGCCCGAAAAATCATAGAAGCTAATTGATTAACCGTTCGAAACAAGAAAAGGACCATCCAGGTGGGATCGCTCTATAGCAGCAATTCCAGCTTTTTCTGCCGGCTGAGCCCCCACTCCCGGCAGTTTTTTCTTCTTCAACTATTGGATAGCTGGCGTTTTAATAAAGCCGGGATGAGACTAATTCTTTTTAGTCCGTACTATGTAGTGCTGGTTAATCCTAAAATCTTAGATGGATGGCTTTTCTCATGCGGAATATGGCTGTCTGAAGTATTTTTGGGAGAAGTAAAAGTGAGTATCGACGGCTATCTTGAAGCAAGTACATGTGTGGATAGCGAGCATCCACTCGTCCGGCGTTTTTCCCGGGAAAACGCAATTGGTGGTAATGATCGGGAGCGTGCGGTTGCATTGTACTATGCGGTCAGAGATGGTTTCCTCTATGACCCTTACCGAATAGATGTTAGTGAAGCCGGCTTACGCGCCAGCTCAGTTTTGGAAAAAGGTTATGGGTGGTGTGTCAGTAAGGCCGTGTTGTTGGCAGCAGCCTGTCGTGCGGCGGGAATTCCCGCCGGCCTAGGTTACGCTGATGTACGTAATCATTTATCTACGGAACGACTGCGTAATACGCTAAAAACCGACGTCTTTTTCTTCCACGGGTATACCATTATTTGGCTAGAGGGGCAGTGGCGAAAGGCTACGCCGGCCTTCAATATAGAACTATGCGATAAATTCAGCCTGCATCCTCTGGAATTTGATGGCTTGAGCGACTCGATCTATCACCCGTTTGACAAGGTCGGTCAGCGGCATATGGAATACCTCAATTTTCGTGGTGAATATCCGGATGTGCCATTAGTTGAGATGATAGAAACCTTCAATCGTGAATATCCCGGTGTTTTTGAGGCGATGGAGGGGGCAGACTTTTCTGCGGATGTCGAAAAGGAGATTCAGCGCCCCTGAACTCAACTCAATTCCGGCATGCTTTCTCTCTGGGCTTCATGTTCTCAGCAGTGCCTGCTGACTGCTGTGGTTGAAACGGTGGTATGACAGTAATAAACATAGATGAAACGATGGTTTCGGTTCCTGGCGGTGAGATTTTCGTCCGCCGGTGGCATGTGAGTGGGGGGCGCTGCGAAACACCTGTTGTTCTGCTTCACGACTCGCTCGGGTGTGTGGAACTTTGGCGAGACTTTCCGGAAGTGCTTGCGCTTAAACTGGGGCGCCAGGTCGTAGCCTATGACCGGTTAGGTTTCGGGCGTTCAACAGAGCGCACGGCCCCACCTTCTCTGCGGTTTATTGACGAGGAAGCGGAGTCGGTATTTCCCGCCTTGTGTGCGTCCCTCGGTCTGGAGAAAGTCATTCCGTTTGGGCATAGCGTAGGTGGTTGTATGGCCATAGCCATTGCCAGCATTCACTCGATGACAGGTCTGTGTGCCGCAGTTATAACTGAGTCTTCCCAGCCGTATGTTGAAGAGAGGACCAAGCGTGGAATTATTGCATCCAGAAATTATTTCAATCAGGGAAATAACTTCGAAAAATTAGCTAAATATCACGGACCTAAAGCCCGTTGGGTTCTGCAGGCATGGACCGATACATGGTTGCATCCGCAGTTCCTGTGCTGGAATCTGAAGACTCATCTTAATAACGTCCACTGTCCGATTCTGGCGGTCCACGGAGATCGTGATGAATATGGCTCAGTAGACTTCCCGGAATTTATAGCCGGCCAAGCTACAGGGTATTCGCGATCCGTCGTATTGCCTGGTATTGGTCATGTTCCGCACAAAGAGAGCTGCGCCGAAATTTTGGATATGGTGTCTGGTTTCTTGGCTGAGAGCGTGGAAGAGGGCGCGCTGTGATGCGCTATTGGATCCCTCTCAGGGAGGGATAATTCTAAATATTATAGCGTGCGATAGAATTACCCGTCACCATCAGAGACAGAAAGGTTTTCCTTCAAAGAGAAGCGGTGGCGTCAGTCTATATATTATATTGGACGCTGCAGCGCAGTTTTTGAGAAAGCATAAGTTTAATTTTTGTGTTCGTAATGTAAATAAGATTCGAGGTGAGCGATTGGAAACCGCAGTTGGTTTTACGAAATAGGTTCCGCTTTATAGCCGTTTTTCAGCATTGTGCGCACTTGAAATTCGAACTCTCGCAATAGGTAATCAGGCTCTTCGGGTTCTGCTTCTGTTAAGTCCAGTAGGTCGGGTATCAGGTTCAGGCCAAGCGAAACAATAGCAGATACCATCGCTCTCAGTTCATCTAGGTCGTATTGAGGGAATAGCCCGCTGGTAGCAAAGTCGTCGCTCATGTCTTCGATGATTGCACGCACATTCAGGCGGATAGCCTGCCGAATAGCCGCAGAGCTGCCTGCTCGCTCACGGGCGATAAAGATGAACAATGCCCTGTGGGTTGTTATGTAGTCAAAGGCGATTTCTACTGATCGGCCGATAACTTCTTCAACTGAATCGGCGTCACGCACTGACTTCAGGAGTCCTCGGATGACTGTTCCGGCTTCTTCGACAAGAGCTAATCCCAGCTCTTCAGTGCTGCTGAAATGATTGTAGAACGCTGGCGGGCTGAGCTCGCTTTGCTTTGTGATCTTGCGCAAGCTGAGGCCGGCTAATCCACTTTGGTCCTCCAGAATCAGGGATAATGTCGCATTAAGTAATTTCTCTCTGTTGCCTTTTCTGCTTTGTTTTGCCACTACGGTTCCCGTCACCCTGTTTTGCAAGTCATTGAAATGACCGCCTGAAGCGTAAGACTAACAAGTGTTTTGTGTTTAGGCGACATCGCGGTTACGGCATACAAAATCGCCCGAAAATTTAAGTTGACAAGTGTTAATATCGAACTTAGCATAAGTTTACATGTGTAAATATGATAATGAAGCAAGCGAGGCGGGTATATGTCAGCGGTGACTCAACAACGCACATTCAATGAAGCTTTCCTATGGCGCGATTCCAAGAAGCCACTGTGGGCGATGGGGTTAGTGGTCCCTTTACTGCCAATCGTTGCCTCTCTGCTGTATATGGCCACCGGCTCCGAATTGAGTTGGTGGATGGCGCCGTTGGTCGTATATATCGTTATTCCAGCGCTCGACTACTTGGTGGGGACCGATCGTAGTAATCCACCGGAATCCGCAGTTGAGCGACTAGCCCGCGACCGCTATTACCGTCATATCGTCTATGCATACATTCCTCTTCAATTTATCGGTACGTTGGCGGCTGTTGCCTGTGTCACTGAAGGTGGGTTGAGTTGGTTTGGCGTAGTTGGTGCAATTCTTAATTGCGCCTACGTTAATGGAATAGGTATCAATACTGCCCATGAATTGGGACACAAGCGGGAGGCGCTGCCGCGTTTCCTGGCGAAGCTAACTCTCGCTCCGGTTGCCTACGGACATTTCTTTGTTGAGCACAACTTTGGTCATCATCGTCGTGTGGCCACGCCAGAGGATCCTGCAAGCTCACGCTACAACGAGGGCTTCTGGTCTTTTCTACCGCGTACGGTGATTGGCAGTATTCGTTCTGCTTGGGAAATTGAGGCGCAGCGGTTAGCTCGAAAAAAACTGCCCTCTATACATTGGCGCAACGAGGTGTTGCAAGCGTGGAGTATGACCATTGTTTTTTTTGCGGGCTGTATGGCAATTTGGGGTTGGCCAGCGCTCCCCTTCCTTGTGGTTCAGGCGGTGCTCGGAGCTTCCTTGTTGGAAGTGATTAACTACATTGAGCACTATGGACTCAAACGGCAGAAAGGTGAGGACGGCCGCTATGAGCGCTGTCAACCAAGACATTCATGGAACAGTAACCATACGATTACCAACATACTGCTGTATCAATTGCAGCGTCATTCAGATCATCACGCAAACCCATCACGGCCTTATCAAGCACTTCGTCATTTCGACGACAGTCCTCAGCTCCCCTCCGGCTATGCATCGATGATGATGCTAGCCTATTTTCCGCCGCTTTGGTTCAGGGTAATGAACCCAAAGGTTAAGGCGCACTACAAGGGAAATCTGGCTTTGGCCAATCACGGTTAGGCGGACCTGTGTGGTACCGCTCTTTTGGTAGCGGCGACCGGATTCTCTGCTTTAGAACAATAAAGGATCAAAACTATGTCATATAAAGTCATATTGCGAGCTCTATTGACAGGGGTTGTTGTAGGTGTCAGCGCTGTGGTGAATAGTGCTCCAGTGCTTGAAGAGGTTGTTGTAACCGCTCAGCTTCGCGAACAAAGCCTTCAGGATGTTCCAGTGTCAGTTAGCGCTATTGGTGGCGAGAAGATGATGGAGGCCGGGTTGGCTAAGATCGAGGATCTACAAGCCTATGTGCCTAATTTCACAATGACGGAATCTAGCATTGGTACCGATATTTATATTCGTGGTATAGGGTCAGGAGAAAATCAGGGTTTCGAGCAATCCGTCGGCATGTATGTCGACGGAATCTATTATGGTCGAGCGCAATTGGCCCGAGCCCCATTCTTGGATTTGGAGCGAGTTGAGGTGTTGCGAGGGCCGCAGAATATTCTGTTAGGAAAGAACAGTATAGCCGGTGCTATTAATATAGCGACCGCGACACCATCCCAGGAAAAAGAGGCGCGTTTTCAGTTAACTTACGAACCGGCTATGAACGAGCAAATTCTCGATGTCATGTTCTCTGGCCCAGTTAACGACACTATGGCTCTCCGCTTTGCCACTCGTCAGAGAAAGGTCGACGGATTCATGGACAACCCAGTACTTGACCGAGATGAGGCAAAGAGAAGTGAAGCTACATATCGACTCATACTCGACTGGAAGGCCACGGATAGTTTGGATGCGAAATTCAAATTAGAGAGTGGCCGTTTTGACGTTGTGGGAAGGCAGTCTGAAATTATAAGCGACAATCCATCGACGTCAGATATATTTTTGTTTACTGGTCGAACCTATGGTGAAATCCTGGACCGGACCGTATTTCCAAGTGCAGGGCCGGCGTCGGAGTTTTTTGCAGCTTTGCCACAGGAGTTACGAGATCTAGTGCAGTTGCAGCCGAACGGAAGCATATTGAATATAGATTCACACCCTGCCGTACTGGATTCTGTCGCGGATCGAAGTAGACACGCTAACGGCGATTTCAGTTACAACGATACACAAAACTTCACTGCTAACTTGGACTGGTATCTGGGGGAACACAGCTTT
This sequence comes from Litorivivens sp., assembly GCF_057445395.1. NCBI lineage: Bacteria > Pseudomonadati > Pseudomonadota > Gammaproteobacteria > Litorivivens > Litorivivens sp. The sequence goes on along the minus strand of NZ_JBVBUV010000013.1, from coordinate 58,641 downwards.
AGCTCTATTACTGGCATCATGGCGTATCAATATGATGAAGAATGCGACTGTGATTTTACCGGAGCTCCATTATTTCAAGTAGCGTTTCAAGAAGACTACGAACAGTATAGCCAAGAGTTCCGTTGGATATCGCCAGTAGGGCAACGCTTCGAGCATATAGCGGGGGCTTACTTTCAATACAACGAGCTGTACTTTTTTGACTCGATAATTCTGCCCTCTACGCTGATTCCGCAGCTGATTAATGCGGCGGATCTAATTGAGGGTGGTGGCCGTGGCGACTATGACCCAGGTGCGGATGGAAGCACAGGTTTTGAGGCCGCTGGTATTGGTGATGCGGGTAACGCTGTTCTGGACATTCGATCTCCTCGAGACTTTAAAAGCGATTCAATTATTGCGTCTGCCTTCCTGCAAACTACATGGACCATTAATCAAGATTGGCGTTTAACGCTAGGTGGGCGCTATACCTTCGAAAAGAAAAGCGGCAGCCGGGTTTTGGAGTTTGCGAAACCCGATGGCACGATTATCCCGATAGGAGAGACTGACACTGCTGCAGCAGTAACCTTCGCCGCAGAGAGGCACTACCTTAAAGGCAAGAGAACAGAATCGCAGTTTGCCCCGTTAATCAACGTGCAGTGGGATATAACCCCTGAGCTGATGAGCTATGCTTCGGCTCGCCGTGGGTTTAAGTCCGGTGGCTACGACGCCCGCTCCAACTCATCTCCTAGTTCTGAGCCGACGCCGGCTAACCCGAACGCGGCCCCGGGAGGAACTAATCAGCGTGCGCTTATAGGTAGTTTTGAGTACGAACCGGAGGAAGCAACAGCCTTCGAACTCGGTTTTAAATCGACGCTCTTGGACGGTGCTGCCGAACTAAATACCGCATTATTCTGGACCGAGTATGAAAACCTTCAGGTTAGTGTGTTTGACGGCACGCTGGGTTTTAATGTGGGCAACGCCGCGAGTGCGGTGACCCGAGGGATTGAGTTCGACGGTCGGATAGCTCTATCAGAACGTCTTCTCCTCGCCGGGGGACTAGCTTTTCTAGACTTCGAATTCCAGGATCACAAATTTGGTACCTGTATTCAGGATCAGGTGCCAGATCAACCGAATGGCATTAACTGCGACTACTCCGGAAAAACTAATCAGTACGCGGCGGACTATTCAGGCAATATTACATTGGCCTATGAGCGCGCCTTTGACGTCGGCTATATGCTCAGAGCTAATCTGGATACTATTTTCACGGATGATTATCACCCTTCGCCCAACCTTGATGAGCGCATTAAACAGGATGCGTACGTGCAATTTAATGGTAGGGTGTCTTTGTCGTCACTGGATGGTTTATGGGAGGTGGCGTTGTTGGCAAAAAACCTGACTGACGAGCTGGTTATTTTATACGGCGTAGACACGCCCGTCGCCAAAAAAGTGATCGCCGGTACAACCACTCACCACGGGTTTGTTAATGCACCGCGCAGCGTTGCTTTGCAAATGAGTTACCGCTGGTAATGCGCTAAAGTTGAGTGGGATATCTGGTCGACTCTCTATTTTTTCATCTAGTAAACGTAATATGTATTTTAAGTCAGGTTGTACAGAACTGTACGCGGGTTATTTAAATTGCCTAAATTCTAACTTGGCAGATTCGCGCCATCCTGTACGTATTGTCGGGCAGACCTCACTTTCAGGTTGTTGCTTGAAACAAGGAAGCTTCGCTGGAGAAGGAGTTCGTCGTCGTGGTACTGCGGCCTATGCTGTGGAAGAAATCCGATGCTCTAAGTTGTTATTTATTCCGACACAATGCTTTATATGAATTTTATAACTGGTTTCGTTGCTACAAAACGCACAATCTAGAGCTAGATATTTTATATAGAGTAAATTTCGGGGCAACGCAAAACAGTTTGCAGGGCGTAGCCGCTCGAAATTGGACTGACGCTTAAAACGGTGACTAAACATCCGCTGCGGGACAGGCCGCAGCTGCTCTTGCAGAGCATTTCGCGGCGGTTGTCCGGTCCTGTTTGGTTCACCACCGCCGAATAGAGGCCGCTGTCGCGCAGTTTCTTGGCGGCCGCATATCCAACTCCAATCAAACCAGGCTGTGACTATATAATTGTTATGTCCGCACGCTCCTTCGTTAGATCTTCTATTTGCGTTTTGCCGTCAGTTTCACCATCAGCTTAGAGTAGCCCCGCACGAAGTTGGACTGCACAAGCTCCGGTTCTCCAACAACCTCAATACTTTCAAACCGTTCCAGCAGCTCTTCCCACAAAATTCGTAGTTGGAGTTCGGCGAGTCGGTTACCCATGCAGCGGTGTATGCCGTAGCCAAAGGAAATATGATTTCGTGCGTTCTTGCGATCAATGATGAGGTGATCAGGATTATCGAACTTGCGCTCGTCCCGATTGCCCGAGGCATACCACATTAATACCTTGTCTCCTTTCTTGATTGTTTGACCTCGCAGCTCTACGTCCTGCGTAGCAACCCTACGCATATTTGCCAGTGGGGTTTGCCAGCGAATGATTTCCGAAACCATATTAGGAATTAGATCCGGGTTTGCCTTCAGCTTTTTGAATTCCTCGGGGAACTGATTCAAGGCCAGTACGCCGCCGCTCATGGAGTTGCGTGTAGTGTCGTTGCCACCAACGATAAGCAGTGCCAGATTTCCGATAAACTCCATTGGCCGGTTGATGAGGTCCTTTGTGTCTTCGTTGCTCTGCAACATGCTGATCAAATCGAAGCCAGGCTCTTCGCCCGCTTTGCGGCGGGCTTCCTTGTCACGCCATAGTGTGGAAAACGCCTTGGCCATGTCTGCCGCATCATTAAACATTGAGTCTTCGTCAGTAAATTCTCCGCCAGTCGCAGATGCTGAACCGGACAAGCGATCCGACCATTCAACTAGTTTGTGACGGTCTTCATAAGGGAAATCCAGCAGCGTAGCCAACATACGCCCTGTAAGTTCTTTTGACACAGCGGGCACCCAGTTAAAGGGTCTATCTAGGGGTAAGTTGTCGAGCACTTCAGCTGCGCGAGAGCGTATTAAGCCTTCCATTTCCTTGAGATTTTGCGGAGCTACCACACCCTGAACTGCCCGACGTTGTACGTCGTGCTTGGGCGGGTCCATAGCAATGAACATTTCTACCGACAGCCCTTCCGGTGGCTCACCCAAGATAATTTGGGGCTCAGAAGAAAACAGTTCATGACTCTTGTCCACGAATAATATGTCGTCATATCGCGTAATCGACCAGAAAGGCCCGAATGGACTATTCTTTTGGTAGTGCACCGGTGCCTCATCACGCAATCGCTTGAAATAGGCGCGCCACTTGTCTTGTCGGTATAAAAATGGGTTGCTGGTGTCGATGTCTTCGAGTGCCAAAGTGTCGACGTCTGGGACAGGCGTTTCGACGAAGTTAACCTGGGGGTGTCGAGAACCTACGGTCTTTTTCTTTGCCTTCATTAACGTCTTCAGCGTTTTGAGTTGCAGATGCATCGGCACGATTTTGGACGAAGCGTTGATTATTTTAGTCTGAAGAGCATCGGTTGAGCTTGTTTTCGTAGACATAGTGTCCTCCATGTTTACATCTGGAATACAGGCAAATGCACGGTCATGCCGTCCATCGCCTCTGTTGTTTCTACCTGGCACCCCAGGCGAGAGGTTTTCGTCCGCTCGGGTGTCATAGACAGCATCTGTTCTTCTGCATCACCCGCAGCGCCGGCATTTTCGAACCATTCGGCTGCCACAATTACGTGGCAGGTGCCGCAATCGCACTCCCCGCCGCAGTCCCCGTCGATGCCGGGAATGGCGTTATCGACGGCGACTTGCATCAGCGTTGTTCCTGCCTCGAATTCCGTGACATGCTTGGTGTTGCCATGCTCAATAAAAATAATTTTGCCCTATGTCTCTCTCCTGCGAGTAACTCACAATTTCATAGTGACTTCGCAAGACCATTTCGGGGAGGTCATTTCTTGACAGGAGGGGGGTCATTTAATGACAATATTCAATATTTTTAGTAGTGGCTCTGATGACGCAACCTGCAGACGCTTGGCAACTCCTGAAAGCCGAAATTCCATCGAACTATTCACGCCTTATTGCCCGAGAATTGGACCTGACGGCCGGCCAATTACCGACGTTGCTGCGTGGTACCGGTATTGAGGTCCAGCAGTTCATGAACGAGGACAGCCTGCTCACGGTGGCCCAGCAGGTAAGGATTCTGCACAACGCGCTGGCGCTGGGCGGTCAGCCCGAATTCGGTTTGCGCCTGGGAAAACGTCTGACGCCGGCTACCCACGGTGCCATGGGTTTTGCCGCTTCAAGCAGCCCGGACTTTTTCAGTGCGCTCCGCGCGATACACACCTTCTTGCCGACACAGCTCGGCGTGATCCAGTTGCATTTGAAGCAGATCGAAGATCACTTGGAATGCAGGCTGGTGGTCCAGGTTATGCTGGACGCCACTCTCGAGCGGTGTTTGTCGGAAACGCTGCTTATGGCGTTGCTTGCATTTGGTGAATTCATTGTCGGGCGTCCGTTACATGAGGCTGAAATCTGCTTTACTCACCCGGCACCCGAATACCATGCGATCTATTCCGAGTATATGCCCGGTCAGATCCATTTTGACTGCGATCAGTTAACGCTCCGATTACCAATAGCGCTGTGCCATGAACCCAACGCCTCTGCTAACCATGAAAACTACAGTCTGGCGCTGCAGCAGTGTGAAAATATGCTTGCACAACTTCAGAATGAGGAGTCAAGCTACCAGCTTCGACTCAAGAAGATGATGCTGTCCCGGCCACCTGGGACCCTCAGTGAGGGAGAGGCCGCAGCCTCCCTATTCATGAGCAAACGCACCTTAGCTCGCAAGCTGAAACAGGAACACTGCAGCTTTCGAAAAATTCGCGACGATATTATGTCCCAGCAGGCGGCAAGCTACGTGTGTGACGGCAAACTGTCGATCGAGGCCATTGCCGCGCTGATGAATTATCACGACAGCGCCAATTTCCGGCGCGCCTTCAAACGCTGGTTCGGCCATTCGCCCGAACAGTACAGGCAACGAGTCGGCTCCCCGGACGCTTTGCCGCGCGCCCCTTTGGAATGACTTGGTTAGCCTACCAAGCGAGTTGGCATGGGGTCTTTTGCACTCTGGAAAGGTAAGGAAGGAGCCGCGCTAAATTGCGATATCGGCAGGGCCGATTTTTAGTGTAGAGTCCGAATAATCTCATCAGAAACGATAGCTCGCTTCCAGCCCCCAGGTTCGCGGAGGCCCCGGAAGAAGCTGTGGTTTTGTTGTAGCGCGGGCAGCGCCACCTCCCTGAACACGCAGTGCCCGCCGTCCTTCGTCAAGGCCGACGATGGTTATTGCGATCTGGTCAGCCTTTACCAGCTCTACGAAAGTTTCGAGGGGCAGGGTGGCCTGCGCGCCGACCTACCACCCATGGAAGCGCGCTACCGACCCGAGCAGATTGATCTGGGCCGCTACCTGTTTTTCGACCCACGCCTGTCCGGCGATGGCACCCAGAGCTGCGCCAGTTGTCATCAACCTGACAAGGGCTTCAGCGACGGTTTGCCACGCAGCATCGGCGCCGGCCAGCGCGAACTGAAGCGCGGCGCGCCCAGCCTCTGGAATATCGGCTTTCAGCACTTGCTGATGTGGGATGGACGCAGCGAGTCGTTGCAGGCGCAGGCGCGATTGCCGCTGTTTTCCGAAGAGGAAATGAACACCACGCCTGAGCAACTGGAAGGGCGCATCAATGCCATTGCCGCCTACCGGCCACTGTTTGCGCAAGCCTTTTCAAGCGTGGGGGGCAGACCGATCACGACGGAGCATATCGCCCAGGCGCTGGCCGCTTTTCAGTCCAGTCTGGTATCGCTGAACAGCCGCTACGACCGTTATGTACACAGCAGTCAAAATGCGCTGAATGAACAGGAAATTCGCGGCCTTAAATTATTTCGCTCGTTTGACACCCGCTGCTCCCAGTGCCATACGCCACCGCTGTTCACCAACCAGCAGCTTGCGGTGACCGGTACACCGGAACCGGAGGGCTTGCCCTTCGACCGTGGCGCAGGCCCGGTGTTTGATGAGCCAACCCTGTTGGGCGCCTTCAAGATTCCGTCCTTGCGCAATGTCGCGCAGTCAGCGCCTTATATGCATTCCGGAGTATTTGCGGACCTCAAGGCGGTGGTGGGCTTCTACGCCAAGGGGCGTGGCAACGCAGCGCCAGTGGGTGTTGATCTGAAGATACACTGGCATATAGTAAATCCCGCTTTGAATGAGCAGGATCAGCGGGACCTGGTGGCTTTTTTGAAAACCTTGAATGATGAGACAGCGATGCCTGTCGAGCCTGATCTATCTCAGGTGATGCTTTATCCCTGAAATCTTCGCGAGCGGGGGCTTTCTTACAAACCCTCACCCTGTCCCTCTCCCAAAGGGAGAGGGAGCCCTCTTTGGCAGCCGAAAAATTACGGGAAACCAGAAATCCTTAATTTGAAAGTTGCTCTTCTGTAATCTGCGCTACAATGCAGATATAGATCATTATCCGCCACATCAACCAAGGGGGTTATCGATGGAAATGACATCTCGCGATTTCCTGCGACCTATGCTGTTTCTGGCGCTCTCCGGCGTGCTTGCTATCTGGAGCATATCCTTCATCGGTTACCACGCGCTTTCTGGAGAGCTCGCCAAGGTATTCGTCCCAACGCTTGGCGTCACGCTGTCTGCGCTTTGGATTCCGATTAGTGGGATACTAGTCTGCAACAAATTTTCCCATTGACTGCCCCCGGATTGGGCTTGGTCCCCTCAACGTAAATCCAGGCATCTCGATATGCGATGGTGACCGGCAGAAATGCATCCCTGTTGATCCGGCTCACCTACACTATATTTCTTCTCTTCCCACCGGTGGATCTTTCAGCCAATCGTCATCCTCCTGCGACCGACTGAAATCCGGCGATACTCCGGGGCCTTCCTTAAAGAATGAATCCCAAACACCCTCGCCTGTTCGGTGCTTGATGATTTCACACCGCGGAATACCGTGCCGGGTGATCTCATACACATCGACCTCTCCACGATCGATACACCCTACTAACTTACGGAATTCCCGCCTGGCCCGCGACAACGGTAGTGAGATACGTTTTGTCGTCACAATAGACCTCCTCTGGTACCTACGCGGTTTCCTGTTTGTATTTGGCATACATATCCAGTGACATAGCCTCGGCTAATTGCTCATCGGCCATATCAATCCCGAAAACCCTATCCGCCATTGCGGGAAACAACACCTCGGTGGGCTTGGCACCAATGAGTGTGGCTTTTTCACTCGTCAGCCTGACCAGAATCTCATTGGTTTGCGGGTTGCCGTAAACTGACCAGCATACCTGCGGGTCCTCTTTATCCTTAACGTCTTCCATGTAGGGAATTAGTTGCTGCGCGGCTTTAAGTGTCTCGAATTCATCGCTTGTCAGATAGCGCATGGTAAGGCTCCTTCAGTGTGTCGACGTGAATGGGTTTGCGGCTAGCGCTGCGTCGGTCCAGCCGGGATAGCCAGTCGTGGAGGTAGTGGCGTTTCTTGGGGTGATACCGCGCTGGCTTGAACATCGCCCGAATGAAGTGGGCAAGCTTGGGCGCATTGCGGTCCAGGGCGGCCAGCGGAGAGGCCAGTAGCTCAAGCCCTGCTGGCTCATGGGGCTGCCACTCCCCGCGTCCGGTGTAGGCGCCAGAGGCATGGGTGACGGTTTTGCCAATGTCGTGGACAACAATCAGCGCCCGCATCAGATCCTGCAGTATCGGCTCAAGAGTCGGCGGCTGGTGCTGCTGGAAGTCAATCAGCATGTCCACCGTGTGCTCAAGCAATCCGCCAGGGAAGGCATGATGGTGTCGACAGGAGGCCGGTACCGTTAACAGCCCGAGCGCGGTATTGGTATTGAGCAACACGTCGACCAGGAAGCGTCGGATCGCCCGGTGACTGACGGCGTTAAGGGACTGCAGCAGCAGGGTTAGTGCGGGGACTTGAGTGGGCACCACCCACGTTTGCGGGAGCAAGGCCTCAAAGCAGATTTCGTCTGGGTCCAGCAATCGGATCCGCTGAATCGCCAGCCTGGGTGTGCCGGGCTCGCGCCGCTGCGCCTCTTGTTCTGGCAAGGCCTTCACAGCCACCACATCACCGTAAGTAAGTGGATACTGCGGGTTCCCGCACTGATCAGGGCGCAACTGTGTTTCCAGCTGGTAGTGGCTATTGGCCAGCGCCAATACTGTGGCAGCCAGCCCGCTTTGGGTCCTGCCAGCACCCATAAACACGATCCGCAGTTGCTCGCGAATCAGTCCGTCAGGCTGCAACGGCGGCCAGACCTCGCCTGTCCCATTCTCCTTGATCATCGTCACACCTCCTCCAGCGCAAGCAGCGCTCGCTGCAGACGCTGCGCCAGCGATAGTGTGAGTTCAGATGGGTAGAAGGCGTAGCGGTCATCTTGAGCACGCACCCAATGGTAGAGGGCGCTCTCACCGCAAGCTGGCTTACCAAGTACCAGTCCCGCCGCTGCCTCCAATTTGTCGCGGTAGAGTGGCCCCGCCACCAGATACGCAATAGTTTCCGCCAGTCTCTGGCACTCAATATCGGTCAGGGGGATTCGCGGCAAACAATCGACGTTCTCCATCTGCGGTGCCCTGCACTGATGGAGTAGGGCCCATTGGTCTTCCAGGTAATCGTCGAAGAGCTCACGCAACCAACCCACGGCATTTGGTGCCAGCGAGGTGTCCTCCTCGGTTCGAGCCACTATCCAGGCACAAGTAGCCGCCAAGTTATCAGCTTCCCGGCCAGTCCCCACCAGAGCCACCAGTTCACGCCCATGAATGTCGTGGCGACCGGCCAGTAGTCGGTGGGCGATATAATCCACGATTTGATGTTCTAGTGATTTCATTCGGCCCCCTTTTCACGTGCGGTGTCGACTCCGTTTAGTGTCAGACGGCTTGCCAATACTCGCTCGATCGCTGAACCGTCTTGCCGGGTCAGGTTGGGCACATAACGTGAATACACATTGAAGAGCATCTGGGTGCTCGAATGGCCCATCTGACGCGCTATCCACTCGGGTGCCTCTCCGGAAGCAAGCCATAAGGTGGCGGCGGTATGTCGGGTTTGGTAGAGCCGGCGGTAGGGTAGTTCCAGCCGGAGAAGAGTTGGTCGCCAGACACGCTTGCCTACAATCGATATATCGAGGGGCTTACCTGTTCGGGTACAAAACACATATTCACCCAGATGAGCTGTCGCCTTGTATTGCTTTTGCAGTGCTTGGTAGACCGGTTCCGACATTTTGATCTCACGCTGAGATCCGTCGTTTTTCGTGTACTCGACCCGGCCCAGTGAGTACGTTTCTCGGACTAGAATTTCGCGCCGGTCAAAATCCACACAACGCCATTTAAGGCCGTGTACTTCGCCGCTGCGCATTCCAGTGAAGAAGCGAACCGTAAAATAGGGTTGGTAGTCGGCGCGGACAGCCTTAAGAAATCGCTCAACTTCGTCCAGGTTTAGCGGTTGAATGTCTTTCTTACGCACGCTCAGACGTTTGAGTCCCTCTCCGGGGTTTGAGAAATTGAAGCGAAGGGAGGCTTCCTTCAGGATGGCAACCAATGTCCCCATGATTTCATTGATGGTCTTCGGGGAGCGCTCGCGAATCCGGTCGCCGCTCTCGATCTCCGCTAAAGTCGACCGAAAGGACATCAGCTCGGCACGCGTAATCTCGTGAACGCGCCGGTGACCGAAGCGCGGCAATAGATGTTTGCGCATGTGGCAGCGATGCATCTTTTGGGTGTTTACTCGCCAAGCGATCTTGTTTTCCGAAAACCAGGTTTCGGCAAAGTCAGCGAAAGGGGGCGTGTCGATTTCGACTGCGGGTGCCGGCAGTTCCACTTCAGCTCTTTGAGAAGCCTGCTGTCGCTGCTTTTTGGTGAATTGCTCTGATCGACGACTACCGGGGAAGAAGGTTGCGTAATCGAAGGTGCCATCGACGATCGCCCGTTCGATTTTCTCCAGCACCTTTTCCATATTGCGACGATTGCGAGGAGTATCCTTGAGTGTGGTTTGCTCGCGGCAGCGAACTCCCATATACCGGAAATCAAAATACAGGCACTCGGTTTCTTTTCGTACGTTCACTCTAGACATGGCAAGCATCTCCCGAAGCCATAGGGATGGCAACGCGATCGTCAACTTCCCCCACCATATCTCGCTCGATATTTTCCCAGAGATATAGAATCTTCCGCCCGCCAAAAGGCCGAATATAGTGAATGCCTTCAAGCAAAACAGAGTCTTTGAGACTGGACCGAATCGTTGATGGCTCGTAGTGAATTCGCTCTGCAAGCGCCTCTGTAGTCAGGTATGTATAACTCATGTATATTCCCCTTCATATGAAGTTCTTTGGTTTCATGTGTAGCCATTTCGCTACACTTAAAGTCAAGAATACACATCAAAAATCAAAATGCAACTTCTTTTGAAGCCTAGTGACTACAAATATAGCGATATGATTAGAATAAAGTTTAAAGAAGTACTTGCTGAAAAGGAGTTTCAGGAGAAGCGTTCGATCACTCTGGGGGAGGTCGCCGAAGCGACAGGAATCCACCGAGTGACACTCTCAAAAATTGCCAACGACCACAGCTACAAACCGGGCCTTGACCTCATTGATCGCCTATTAGGTTACTTTAAGTGCGATTTAAATGACCTGTTGGTATACATTCCGGAAGAGTGACCAGTCAAAACCAACCGGTCAAAATTGATTGTTATTTGTTCAACTCTGAGGTTTGAATTTTGGCTGGTGGTCACAATCTGGGCACAGATTGGTCACAATATGGTCACAGGTGAATTCGGCAGACGAAAAAAAAGAGCTGCATTTCTGCAACTCTTTATTTTTACTGCTTTAAAGATGGTGGGTCGTGCTGGATTCGAACCAGCGACCAATTGGTTAAAAGCCAACTGCTCTACCAACTGAGCTAACGACCCTTAAAGAAGGCGCATATGGTACGGATTTCAGGAAAAAACACAAGCAAAAATTCAAAGAAAATTGCTCGCCGGCATAGAAATCAGCCCCGTGCCGCCCATATCACCGATACCCCAATAGGTTAGCGTAGCCTAACGTGATAGTAATGCCCCTAATAGGCCATTCTCGGTACCTTTCCCGAAAGGTTTAACACGCTAAGGTTGCGTGTTGTCAGCACAATAAAAACAGCAGGCTGCGACCATGTATACCAGACTCAAGCCCTACCAATGCCTTTGGCTAACCTTGGCGATCTGCGCCCTCGTCACAGACCACACTTACGCTCAACTTGAAGAGGTGATAGTTACGGCTCGTCGGCAGGTGGAAAACCTCCAAGATACTCCGGTTGCGGTGTCAGCTCTGAGCGAAACAGCCCTGCAGGAGGCGGGAATATCAACGATCACCGAGGTGAAGCAGGTTGTTCCAAGCCTGCAGATCACGACGAGTGGCGGCAAGGTGCCTACGGTTTATATTCGGGGCGTGGGTCAGCGAGCAGATCGGGCTGACCTTGATCCCGGTGTCGGCCAATACCTCAATGGGATTTTCATTCCCAGAACCGACAGCGCACTGCTCGACGCAGTAGATGTTGCGAGTATTCAGGTGCTGCGAGGACCTCAAGGCACGCTGTTTGGCAAGAACAGCACAGGCGGTGCCATGCTTATCAGCACGATACGCCCAGACCCACTCGAAACGGCGGCGGAACTCTCCGGAAAGATCGGCCAGAATGGCCGGCAAGACGTAAAGCTCAGCGTAAACACACCGCTGTTCGACAACAGGGCTGCGCTTCGCATGAGCATATTGCGCAAGCATTACGATGGCTATCTGGACAACGTAAGCACCAGCGACAGATACGGGGATGAGAACCGCCTTGCCGCAACACTGCGTGTGCTATTTGATATCAATGATAATTTTTCCAGCGATCTGTTTGCCTTCTGGACGAAGCAGGACGAAAACTCCGCTGGACTGACCTGTCGCTTCCAGAGCGACAATAATGTACTGATGGGTAGCGCTGTACTACCGGGGCAAAACCAGTTTGTGTCCATCGCAGAACGCTGCCGCACCAGTGAGCTGCTAGCGCAAGACTACAAGGTTTTGAACAATCCCGAAGAAGCCAGGATTCAGATGGAATCCACCATGCTTGCTTTTACAATACAAGGCCGGCTAGGCGAACTGGATCTGGAAAGCATCACCGCCTGGAGCCACCAATACAGCATAGAGCGCTACGAGGACCAGGATGGCGTAGATATGAATATTATCAGCCAATCCGGCCCCCTGCTGTTCGACCGGATGCGAGCCAGTTCAATCGATGTCCCGGATGAGGATCGCCATCAATACAGCCAGGAATTCAAGTTCAGCGGCAACAGTCTCGATGATCAGTTTGAATACACGCTCGGACTGTTCGGGGCCTACGAAAGCCTCAACAACAGTCCGCGTGCGCGTGGTATCGGTCCGGAGGGAATGTTCGGCCTTGACGCAGCAGACCTCGCCGGCCTGCTGGGGGGCTTCTCATCCGGGCTGCCAATCAATAGCGGCATTGTGCCCCTTGCTCTACCGCAAAACCTGGTGAGCGACCTGACCAACATCAGCATAGCTATATTTTCTCAATTCAATTGGAACCTGCGTCCGTGGCTGCAGCTAACCGCGGGCTTACGCTATACATCTGAAGAGAAAAGAAGAACAACAAAGGTCTACCAGACCGACTATGCAGGCTACGCCGGGTTACTGAATGAGCGACTACGCGCGCGCGGTAGCCTAGCCAGCACGGCGCATCTGGATGGCGGCGTATACAGCCCTATTCCCGTTGATGATTTCCATCTACTGGGGCCTAAGCCGCCGACTCAGATACTGCTGCCAACCCCGATCGAAGCCAAAAGCAGCAAACGGTTCAGCCAGCTTACTCCCTCGTTCACGGCAACCTTCTTTGCCACCGACAACCTGCTCGACTCATTAGCGCTCGATTCAGGCATGCTCTATATCACGACCAGCAGAGGCTTCAAGGCTGGCGGTCTCGACCTGCGTGGCACGGCTATACAGCCATTCGAGGCGGAGCTGGTCAACAACGCCGAGCTTGGAATGAAAGTGGACGCTGCGGACTCACGCGTTCGTATTAACGCAGCACTCTATCGCATGGACTATACCGACATTCAGGTAACGGTCGCCGAAACCGCGGGACTTACCCCGATCAACTATCTGACGAATGCCGGGAAGGCCCTGATTAAAGGAGCTGAACTCGAGCTGACACTCGCGCTAGATCGCTGGATGTTTCATTTAACCGCCGGTTATACCGATGCCGACTACCTTGACTACACCGTGGGCACCACCGAGGGCGATGAGGACAGGAGTGACGAACCATTTCCACTGGTTCCCGAAACCACAGCCTCATTGTCGGCGCACTATACCTTCACTGGCCCCTTTGGCAGTATCACACCGCGCCTGTTTTACTATTGGCGAGACAGTATTTATACCGGGCAAGATGGTGACGGCCCCCTATTTGACAGCACAACCATCGACGGACAGGGGACCCTCGGCGTGCGCATCCAGTACCTGGCTCCCGATGAGAAGATCCGCCTTACCGCGTACATAAACAATGCCACGGATGAGTTTTACTACGGGGGGGGCTTCGGTATCAGCCGTTCCTATGGCGCGGTTCTGCACGCCATCGCGCCACCACGGCAATACGGGCTGGAATTTCAATATCGGTTTTGAACTACTGATACCGGGTAGGATCAGCAACACCGGCAGATTGAAAACCTTGCTGCCGCAAAAAGCAGCTGTCACAGCGTCCGCAAGCGCGCCCCTCACTATCGGCCTGGTAGCACGATACGGTCAGTGCGTAGTCGACTCCCAACGCCTGCCCGCGACGAATGATGTCAGCCTTGCTAAGGTCGATCAGGGGCGTTCGAATGCGCAGGCGGTGACCTTCAACGCCGGCCTTGGTCGCTAGGTTGGCCATATCCTCATAGGCCTGAATATAGTCAGGCCGACAATCCGGATAACCCGAGTAGTCCACGGCGTTTACGCCGATAAAAATATCATCCGCGCCGAGCACTTCAGCCCAGCCCAGAGCAATGGAAAGAAACACGGTGTTGCGTGCTGGCACATAGGTGACAGGGATGCCGCCATCGTCGCTGTGATCCGGCACCGCGATACTGTTATCTGTAAGGGCCGAGCCGCCAATGGCGGTTAAATCCAACGGGATGACCTTATGCTCTGCCGCTCCCTGAGCCTGCGAAACGCGACGCGCCGCCAACAGCTCGGCTCGGTGCCTCTGCCCGTAATCAAAAGCCAGGGCATAGCATTCAAAGCCTTCTGCTTGCGCCATCGCCAGCACCGTAGCGGAATCTAGCCCACCGGAAACAAGAATTACGGCTTTTTTACTCATCGTCAGTGTCCCGGCTCGTCGCTCCAGAGAAGTTTGTGCAGCTGAAGTTGGAATCGCACTGGCAGATTGTCTTGCACTATCCAATCCGCCAGTTCGGTCGCATTCTGCTGTCCAAAGCTGGGAGAAATCAGTACCTGCCCCACTCGGGCTGCGAGGTTGTATTGATCCAGCTGCAGGCGCGCCCAGTCATAGTCTCGTCGCGAGCAGATCACGAACTTCACCTGGTCTTGTGGTCCCAGGTTATCGATATTTTCCCAGAGGTTTCTGGCACTCTCGCCGGAATCCGGTGTTTTCAGGTCCACCACCCGTGATACCCGCGAGTCGACATCGGCGACCGGCAAGGCACCGCTGGTTTCCAACGATACGCTATAACCGGCGTCACATAGCACGCTGAGCAAGGGCAAACACGCCGGCTGCGCCAGCGGTTCACCACCCGTGACGCACACGTAGCGAGGCTTATAGGAAGCCACCTGCGCCAGAATACTGGCCTGTGTCATGCGCTCACCGCCGTGGAAGGCGTACTCCGTATCGCAATAATGGCAACGCAGGGGGCAGCCCGTCAGGCGGACAAACACGGTGGGCAACCCTACCGTCAGCGCTTCGCCCTGCAGGGAATAGAAAATTTCAGTAATACGCAGGCTGGTGTCAGTCATATATACAAAAATCCCGGCAATTGCCGGGATTGGGGTTCCGGGGGGAGCAATGATACCCGATTGTCAGAAATTGTCCTGCAGGAATTGCCGGGCAAATTTGACCGCTGAACGGTTGCTGTCACCGTGCTTGGCAAGCAGCTCGTTCAATATCTTGCGAGATTGGGCCTTTTCGCCGGAGAGGAAATACACCTTACCCAGCTTGTACATGGCATCGGGCACTTTACTGTGGTCCGGGTACTTCTTGAGCAAGGTGGAAAAGGCACTTTCCGCCGATTTTAGATCCCGAGGCGAACTGACCAGTTGCAGCTCACCCTTCCAGTACAGAGCATTAGGCGCATAGGTACCGTCGGGAAACTTCTTCAGGAAAGTGTCGAAACCAACGATGGCCTGATCAAACTGCTTTGCCTTAACCAGCTCGTAGGCCTGTCGATAGGCGTCGATCTCTTCCGAGGGAACCGAGCCAACCGAGTTGCCGCTATCCGGGTCAGATTCAGCGCGCTTGGACTGACCACCACCGCCGGCGATGCGTCGGTCTAGCTCAATGTAGCGATCCAGGCTCTGTTGCTTCAGGGTTCTAAGCTCATGGCCCTGCTCTTCCACAATACCCCGCAGCTCCATCATCTCATTCTGCAGCATTTTAAGTTGCTGGTAGATCTCAAGTTGGAGGCTTTTTTCTTGCGGAATGGGGCTGGCGGACTGAGACTGACGTGGCGTCGTCGCTTGCTGTCGCGGTTGGCTGGCATCATAAATAGGTGCCTGAGCCAACAACAATTGTGCCGGCAGCACGAGGGCTGCCGGCAATAGGACTTTCAGGTTTTTCATGTCGCCTGAAATTAGCCTCTTATTACTTCAGTTCTACACGGCGGTTTTGTGACCAGGCAGATTCGCCTTGACCAAACGCCAGCGGACGCTCTTCACCGTAGCTAACGGTTTCGATGCGGTAGCGAGAGATGCCGTTCAGCACCATGTAGTCTGCAACCGCCTGCGCACGACGCTCGCCCAGTGCGATGTTGTACTCGCGAGTACCGCGCTCGTCAGCATGGCCTTCCAGACGGATCGTGCCAACTGAATCTTTCAGGAATGCAATTTGCGCATCCAGTGCCTGGCGTGCGTCGTAAGTCAGAGTTGAAGAGTCAAATTCGAAGTAAAAAACTGTTTTCAGTTTTTTCATCGCTTCTTCGCGATCAATCTCTGCCTGAGACTTTGCAGGCTTAGCGACAGAACCGTCAAAACCGGACAGCGACTGTCCGCTATCAACTTCCCCGCCTTCTTCAACATCGGTGCTAGAACAAGCCGCCAGCAATACAGCCGCGAACACCACACCCAACACCTTCAATTTTTTGATTTCCATGGACTTCCTCTGTTTCTCAACGAATGTATTGCCTAGACAATGACACACCCTTCAGGGTTGACAGGATGTGTCGGTTTTCGACTACTGTCAACGAAAACTCGTGAAGTAGCCGAGATTTACCATAAAAACTACTGCAAGAACGGCGACCAAGCCGGCTCTCTAACATCTCCATAATTGGACGGCAGCCGATAGTGCACATTGCCATCTACTGACACCGCCGCCAACACGCCTTGCCCCTGATATTTGGTGGCATAAAGCAGGATGGTATTGTTCGGTGCCATACTCGGCGACTCGTCCATCGTGGTCTCGGTCAGGATGGAAACACGATTGCGCTTCAAATCCTGCACCGCTATATGGAACTTACCATCTACGCGGTGCACCATCACGATGCCCTGACCACCTTCCATCACTCTTCCGCGGGCATTGTAATCACCCTCGAAAGTCACGCGCTGAACCCGCCCCGAGCCGAGTTCAACCCGGTAAATCTGTGGTTTGCCACCCCGATCCGAAGTAAATATCAGCGAATCGTTGTCAATCCAGTCCGGCTCTGTATCAATCGCGAAGTGATTGGTCACTCGCTTCAGTGCCTTTGTTGCAAGATCCATCACGTAGATCTCCGGGTTCCCGTCTTTGGACAATACCATCGCCATCGACTTACCGTCCGGCGACCAAACCGGGCCGCCGTTGATACCCGAGAAGTTCGTGAGCTGGACGCGCTGAGCCGTATCCAGGTTATGCAGGTATATCGCTGGACGCGTTGTCTCAAACGACACATACGCAATCAACCTGCCATTCGGGGCCCAAGTCGGTGCGAGTATCGGCTCTTTCTGTTCCAGCAGCACCTGCTCACGCGCCCCGTCGATATCGCTCATTACCAGGCGGAAGAGCTGCTCATTCCCTTGCAATCTGCGCGCAGAAACATACAGCAGTTTTGTGGCAAACGCGCCTTTGATGTTTGTGATTTTTTCATATATTCGGTTGCTTATGGCGTGGGCGATGTCGCGCGTGTTCGCCCGGCCACCCCGCTCCTCGCCGGTCAGCAATTTGCGCTGAAGGTTTACATCAAACAGGCTGTATTCCACCACAAACCCGCCCGACTCGCTGGTACGCGTTTTACCGATGACCAGATAATCCACCCCAATGGAGCGCCAGTCGCGGTAGTACACCTCCTGCTCGGTCTTTGGCTGGGCCAGCATGTCTGCCGGCGGCATGGGCTGAAACTGCCCGGTTCGGTGCAGATCGGAGCCGACGATTGTGGCTATATCCTCCGGCATAACCACACCCGGCTCCCAGCCAAATGGCACAATGGCGATAGACACAGGTTTATCACTGCCCCGGGTAATTTCAATGGTCAGCCCCGCATGCGCGAGGGAACTGAACAGCAGCACACAGGCCAGCAACACTCTCATCGCCGTAAATCCTCCGGTCGAAATTCAAAAATAAATGTTTCGAAATACTGTTTGAAAACCTGGTAGTCCTGGATCTCCTGAAGCTCAGGAAACCCTCCTACCTTTTGCACCGCACGTACAGCAGAACGATCAAATGCCGTATCGCCGCTGCTTTCTATTACCTGTACATCGATCACTTCGCCGGTACGGATCAGCTTAATTCGAAGTTTAACCCGCATCCCATTACGTGCACTCGGCGGCCGACTCCATGCCATGCTTACCGCGCGCGCGATCCTCGCCTCATAGCTTGCAGCCACCTGCCGATTTTCCTGGGCCTCAAGCAAAGCCTCATCTTCGGACAGGGCATTCATCAATTCCCGCTGCTGCTGTTCACGACGTTCCCGCTCAGCTTTTTCCGCCGCCTCCTTCTTGCGCTTCGCCTCCTCATCCACCTTGGGCTTGGGGTCAGGTTTTGGCGTTGGCTTGGGTTCTGGCTTCGGGGCGGGTTTGGGCTCCGGCTTTGGCTCCGGCTTTGGCTCCGGCTTGGGCTCCGGTTTGGGCTCGGGTTTCGGCTTCGGCGCTGGCTTAGGTTTCGGCTTTTCCAGCACCACCAGCTCAGCATTCACAAAGGTGGGCATCGGGCGCGTCAGCAGCTTGTCTTCAGGTGAAGGCAAGCCAAAAATGAGCAGCATGATACCCAAACCATGCATTAACAGCGTTATCAGAAGCGGCAGAAAGAAAGAGCGCCACATGACTATCGTGGGTTCTCGGTAACCAGGCCGACAGAGGGGGCTCCAGCGCCTTGCAGAGCCGCCATCAAGGTTACCACCTCGCCATAACGAACCGCTTGATCACCCCAGACCAGCACCTTGGTCTCCGGCTTTTGTTTCATGACCTTACGCACGCGCTCGGCGATATCTTCGAGCGGCCGCGCCTTTTCGGAGTCACCCATATTAATATAGAGGCTACCGTCCGCCTTGACCGATACGATTAGCGGCTCATCATCCTGCTCACCCATAGGTTCAGCCGGCGCCTTGGGCAGCTCAACCTGAACGCCCTGCATCAGCAGTGGCGCGGTCACCATAAACACAATGAGCAGAACCAACATAACGTCGATATAAGGTACGACATTCATGTCCGCCATTGGCTTACGTTTCTTACGCGAAGCTTTCATGGCTTAAACCTCAGCGGCTGTGTACCTGACGGTACAGGAGACTGGAAAATTCTTCGGCAAAGGTCTGGTATTTGTTTTCCAGCGAGTCAGCCTTGGCAGAAAAGCGGTTAAAGGCCACAACGGCTGGAATTGCCGCAAACAGGCCCATCGCTGTGGCGACCAGCGCCTCAGAGATACCTGGAGCGACTACCGCCAACGTTGCCTGATGCATAGTCGCCAAGCCCTGGAATGAACCCATGATGCCCCACACAGTTCCTAACAGACCAACATAGGGGCTAGTGGAGCCCACCGTTGCCAAGAAAGGCAGGTTCTGCTCAAGGCTGTCATCTTCTCTGGACATAGCCACACGCATGGCTCGCTCTGCGCCATCCATGATCACCTCCGGGCTGGCGTTCTTGCGTCGCAGGCGGCTGTATTCTTTGAAGCCCGACCGGAAAATGCTCTCGATACCAATCGCACGGTAGCCTTTTTCCGCCTTGCCGGAGCCTTCCTGATAGAGCTCACCCAGATCAACACCAGACCAGAATTGCTGCTCAAACTGCCGGTAAGCCCGTTCTGCTGCACTAAAGTAGGACCAACGCTGGACGATGATGAACCAGGACACCACCGATGCCAGCACCAGAATGCCCATAATGCACTGT
The DNA here is from genome assembly GCF_057445395.1 of Litorivivens sp. Lineage (NCBI taxonomy): Bacteria > Pseudomonadati > Pseudomonadota > Gammaproteobacteria > Litorivivens > Litorivivens sp. The sequence continues at coordinate 39,059 of NZ_JBVBUV010000013.1, read as the reverse complement.
ACAAACAGGCTGGCATTCAGAATCAGATCCATTATCGTCAGTTCGTGGTTCACTTTATTCTCCGTTGTCCAATCGCGCGCGCATATCAGCAGGAATTCTGCGGGGTTTCAAGCTCTGTCGATCAACACAGGCCACCTGAACCGTACCATTACACAAAAATTCAGCACCACGTCTCACTGTCTGTTCGAAGGTGAGCGTGACACCTCGCACCTCAGAGACTGCGGCCGTGACGAGAAGTTCATCATCGAGGGTGGCAGGCTTCAGATACTTGATCGAGGTCTCAGTCACCACAAACATACTGTCATGACTGAAGATGGCTGTTTTACCGTAGCCAGCCGCGCGCATCAATTCGGTGCGGGCTCGCTCCATAAATTTGAGGTAGTTAACGTAGTAGACAATTCCACCGGCGTCAGTATCTTCGATATAAACCCTGACCGGCAGGGAATATTCACGCATTAATCCTCACCCCGTCTATCAGACAGCGGGAGTTGATCCTGCGACTGCGGCAACTTGAGCCCGAAATGACGGTAGGCGCTCTGGGTCACCATACGACCCCGTGGAGTACGCACAATATAGCCCTGCTGTATCAGATAGGGCTCCAACACATCTTCGATGGTGCCGCGCTCTTCGCTTATGGCCGCAGCAAGCGAATCCACCCCCACCGGGCCACCATCAAACCTCTCAATCATGGCCATCAGCAAGCGGCGGTCAAGGCGGTCGAACCCCAGCGCGTCCACCTTCAGCATATCCAGCGCACGGTCTGCTATAGCGCTGTCGATAAAACCGTTACCTTTTACTTCTGCATAGTCGCGCACCCGTCGCAGTAGCCGGTTGACGATACGCGGGGTGCCCCGCGCGCGGCGTGCAATTTCAAGCGCACCTTCATCGTCAATGCCAATGCCGAGAATACCCGCCGAGCGCTTGACGATGTGGGTCAGATCTTTCACCTGATAGAACTCAAGACGCTGCACGATGCCAAAACGATCACGCAGCGGCGAGGTCAGAAGCCCCGCACGAGTGGTGGCCCCGACCAGCGTAAACGGCGGCAAATCAAGTTTGATGGAGCGTGCTGCCGGTCCTTCGCCAATCATGATATCGAGCTGGTAGTCCTCCATCGCCGGGTATAACACCTCTTCCACGTGGGGGCTGAGACGATGAATCTCGTCGATAAAGAGCACGTCGCCCGGCTCAAGGTTGGTCATCAGTGCCGCCAGGTCACCCGCCTTTTCCAGTACAGGTCCTGAGGTGGTTTTCAGGGAAACCCCCATTTCATTAGCCAAAATGGACGCCAGCGTGGTTTTACCCAGGCCTGGCGGGCCAAATATCAGGGTGTGGTCGAGGGGCTCACTGCGCTTGCGGGCGGCGCTGACAAAGATTTCCATTTGCTCGCGCACGGCTTCCTGACCGACATAGTCCACCAGGGTTTTCGGGCGAATAGCGCGATCCAAGTTTTCTTCTTGGGGATCTTGCTGTTCGGGCGCTATTAGTCGGTCTGTTTCTATCATGGTATTCGCTGGGACACTGCTTCACTGAAACACGGGTTGCGGCAAGTGGCATTATCCCTCACCCCGGCCCTCTCCCCAAAGGAGAGGAGTTATTTGCTAATCATAGCCTTCAAGGCCTGACGAATTAAGTCTTCCACCACAAGACCGTCGCCGTCCACCGCGGCAATGGCGCGGGCGGCTTCCTGGGGTTTGTAGCCCAGAGCAATCAGGGCCTCTTCAGCCTCGCTGGCGGCATCCACCTTCAATGCCGCAGGCATCGCAGTCGATGCACCTGCCGCCGGCTCATAGTCTTTCAGCTTGTCGCGCATTTCTATCACCAGGCGCTCGGCTGTCTTCTTGCCAACCCCGGGCAATTTCACCAACGAGGCCGCATCACCCGCCAGCACCAGCGCTACAAACTCGCCAACATCCACCCCAGACAGCACTGTTAGCGCCAGCTTGGGGCCAACGCCGTTCACCTTGATAAGGTCGCGAAACAGGGCGCGACTAGAGTGATCGATAAAGCCAAATAATTGCTGGGCATCTTCGCGAACAACGTGGTGTGTTAGCAGAGTCGTTTCGGCACCCACCTCAGGCAATTGGTAGAGCGTGGTCATGGGCACCAGCACCTCGTAGCCAACGCCAGCGCAATCCACCAGAATTTCAGGTGCGCGCTTTTCAATCAGGGTTCCACGGATCCGACCTATCATTTACCTTCCTTACGACAAACGCCCACGGCGCATACGGCCGCGCACCGTCGGCTGATTCAATTTATTCACGCTGTGCTGACTGTGGGCATGACACAGGGCAGCTGCCAGCGCATCTGCCGCATCTTCCTGCGGGGCCGCCGGCAGCGACAATAGCGTCTTTACCATATGCTGCACCTGTTCTTTATTGGCAGCGCCAGTACCGACCACCGATTGTTTGATCTGGCGGGCAGTGTACTCGGCGACCGGCAAATTGCGGCTGACACAGGCGGTTACTGCCGCACCGCGCGCCTGACCAAGCTTGAGCGCGCTACCCGCACTTTTCGCCATAAATACTTCTTCCACCGCCACTTCGGTGGGGCGGTGCTCGGTCACAATCTCGGAAATACATTCGAAAATAACTTTCAGACGGGCAGGCAGGGGGCCAACGGGCAGGCGGATCACGCCGCTGCTGATATAGGTGTGCTTGCTGCCCTCACAGGCAATCAGGCCAAACCCGGTTTTTACTGAGCCGGGGTCTATCCCCAGAATAATGCGCATTGCCACCGCCTGCGACAGCCGGCCTTTTAGCAGGCCCGCCTTGATTATAACTATGCAGGGAAGTGTATCAGGAAAGCGCTTCCAGCACTGCTTCAGGGATATCGGCGTTGGTATAGACGTTTTGCACGTCATCGAGATCTTCGAGCATATCAATCAGCCCGAGAATGGTTTCTGCGCCACTCTGATCAAGCTCGACCGTGGTCGATGGCTGCATCGTCACCTCGGCATTGGCCGGCTCAAATCCCGCTGCAACAATCGCGTCTTTGACCGCCGTGAAATCTTCCCAAGGCGTGTAAAGGTCGACAGAGCCATCATCATTGGTCACCAGATCATCGGCACCGGCTTCCAGAGCGGCTTCCATCAGTGCATCTTCGTCCACACCGGGCTCAAAGCTTATTTGACCAACGCGACTGAAAAGGTAGGCAACCGATCCATCTGTCCCCAAGTTGCCCCCGCGCTTGCTGAAGGCGTGGCGCACTTCTGCGACAGTCCGGTTGCGGTTATCGGTCATACATTCAACCAATACCGCCACACCTCCAGCACCATAACCTTCATAGGTCACTTCTTCGTAGTTGCTGTCATCACCATCACCGGTACCGCGAGCTATTGCTTTCTCGATGGTGTCTTTCTTCATGTTGGCGGCCAGAGCCTTGTCCATCACCGCGCGCAGCCGGGGGTTATCCTCCGGCAAGCCGCCGCCCAGTTTGGCGGCAACCACAATTTCACGAATGATCTTAGTAAAGACCTTGCCCCGCTTGGCGTCCTGAGCTGCCTTACGGTGCTTGATATTGGCCCATTTACTGTGACCCGCCATGGTTTACCCCTGTTTTTCCTCAGTTTTGCGCAGACGGATATTAAGCTCGGTGAGCTGCTTGCTTTCCACCGTGCCGGGGGCGTCGGTCATCAGACAGGCCGCCGTCTGGGTTTTCGGGAAGGCAATGACGTCGCGAATCGATTTTGCACCGGTCATCAACATGACGATGCGATCAAGACCAAAGGCCAAGCCACCATGAGGCGGACAACCGTATTTCAGGGCATCCAGCAAGAAGCCAAACTTCTCGTCAGCCTCTTCCTTGCCAATACCCAGAATGCGGAATACCGCCTGCTGCATGTCGCTTTTATGAATACGAATGGAGCCGCCGCCCAACTCTGTGCCGTTCAACACCAGATCATAGGCTTTTGACAGGGCTGCACCGGGATCTGCTTCCAGCGCCTCTGGCGTGCAGGTTGGCGCAGTAAACGGATGATGCAGCGAGGTCCAGTTGCCGTTGCCGTCTTCCTCGAACATCGGGAAGTCCACCACCCACAGCGGCGCCCACTCGCGCTCGATCATGTTCAGATCTTCGCCCAGCTTTACGCGCAGCGCGCCCAGAGCCTCGTTAACCACGCTGGTTTTATCGGCACCGAAGAACACGATATCACCGTCGGCTACCGCCAGACGCTCCATCATCTGCAACACGATGTCGTCCGGCATGAACTTAAGAATTGGCGACTGCAGGCCTTCAACACCCTTGGCCAGCTCGTTCACTTTGATCCAGGCCAAACCTTTGGCGCCGTATATACCGACAAATTTGGTGTATTCGTCAATTTCCTTGCGCGAGAGCTTGGCACCGCCAGCCACTTTCAGGGCGCAGACGCGACCCTTGGGATCATTGGCCGGGCCATTAAAGACCTTGAAGTCCACCTGCTTCATCAAGTCTTCAACGTCGGTCAGCTCCAACGGAATGCGTAAATCCGGGCGATCACTGCCGAAGCGCTACATAGCTTCAGCGTATGTCATACGCGGCAGCTCACCCAGGTCCACGTTCAATACCTGCTGGAACAGCTCACGGATCATGCCTTCGGTGATGGCCATGATCTCGTCCTGATCCATAAAGGAGGTTTCCAGGTCGATCTGGGTGAATTCTGGCTGGCGATCAGCGCGAAGATCTTCGTCGCGGAAGCATTTGGCAATCTGGTAATAGCGGTCCATCCCCGCCACCATCAGCAGCTGCTTGAACAGTTGTGGCGACTGGGGCAGCGCAAAAAATTTGCCCGCATGGGTACGGCTTGGCACCAGATAGTCGCGAGCACCTTCAGGTGTAGCGCGCGTCAGGATCGGTGTTTCAATATCGAGAAAACCGTTACCGTCCAGGTAATTGCGCAGAATCGAGGTGATGCGCGAACGCAGGCGCAATTTGTCAGCGATATCGTTACGGCGCAGGTCGAGGAAACGGTAGCGCAAACGCACGTCTTCACCCACATCAGTGTGCGTATCAAGCTGGAACGGAGGTGTTTCAGAGGCATTGAGGATCTCAAGCTCCTTACCCAGCACCTCTATCTCGCCCGTACCCATATTGGGGTTCACAGTGCTCTCGGTACGGGCCCGTACCCGGCCTTTCACCTGCAACACGTATTCGCTGCGAACCTTGTCGGCCCGCTGGAAATGCTCTTCGGTATCGGGGTCAAACACCACCTGCACGATGCCATCGCGATCCCGCAGATCCAGGAAGATTACGCCGCCGTGGTCCCGGCGCCGATCTACCCAACCGCATAAGGTAACTTCCTGATCAATATCTTCCTTGCGGAGAGTACCGCAATAATGGCTTCGCATTCGTTCTGTCCTGTTTGAGTCTGTTTTGCCAGCAATTAGCTGGCGTCGGTGCTGCTGCCACTGGAGGCACCGGCACTACTACCCGAACTATCGCCGGCTATGTTCTTGCGATTACCGGATTTGAAGTCGGTTTCATACCAGCCACCACCCTTCAGGCGGAACGCTGGCGCAGAAATGCACTTTTTCAAGGCTGGTTTATTGCATTGAGGGCAATCCACCAACGGGTCATCGCTCATTTTCTGGATTGCTTCCAGCTCGTGAGCGCAGTCATCACACTTATATTCATAAATTGGCATAACGAGGTCCTCGCTACTTCAATGGGCTTATGGGGGAGGATGCCCCAAAAATGGACGCGGATTATACCGTAAACAACAGGGAGGGATAAATGCCGGAGTGAATCAGGGGGAGAAGCCGGCCCCGAGGGGCCGGCAATCAATCAGGAGGCGTACTCTTTCAGCTTCTTCAGAGGGCGCACTTTCACAGCAATGCTGGCAGGCTTAGCTTTGAAGGTGGTCTCTTCACCAGTGAAGGGGTTGATACCCTTGCGCGCCTTGCGGGCAGGTTTCTTCACGGTTACCACTTTCATCAAACCGGGCACAGTAAACTCACCCAAGCCTTTTTTGGACACGCTGCGAGCAATCAGAGATTCCAGCTCGTCCATCACCGCAGATACCTGCTTGCGATTCAGTTCGGTAGCTGTAGCAATCTCATTGAGAATCTGACTCTTGGTCATTTTCTCTTTGATTGGTCCAGTCGCTTTCTTGGGAGCCTTCGCAGCTACCTTTTTAGCGGGTGCTTTTTTAGCAGCTACCTTCTTGGCAGGTGCTTTTTTAGCAACAGCCTTTTTCTTGGCCGGTGCTTTCTTCTTGGGAGCAGCTTTCTTCGCCATATGTGAACTTTCCGTTTTGTTGTTTGAGTAGGTTTTCCCGACAGGTCGTTAGGCCTTCATACTGGGTGCTATCTGGTGATTTCACACTGCATATATAGAGCCTGCCGAAGATATAAGCCATCCCGCACTGCAATACAAGGGTTTTTCGGAAAAAAAGGATTAAATTTTGAGCTATTTGCGTCTAATAAGCGCCGTTCACAGCAGCGTTTGAAAAAACACTGCTCAATTTCAGTCAAACAGGGCTTTTTGCAACGCAGCCACACGCTCCTTCATTTCATCTGTTGAATAAGGCTTTGCAGGCACGACACCCCACACCGGTTTTGGCCAAGCGGCATCGTCGGTAAAGCGGGCAATATGATGCAAGTGCAATTGCGGAACCATATTACCCAATGCCGCTATATTCATTTTTTCAGCGTTAAATAGCGCCGACATACGCTCAGCAACGCGACTCGACTCCATCTGTAATTGCTGCTGGTCCGCATCCGACATTTCATAGATTTCCCGCAAATTGTCGCGCCGAGGCACCAGAATCACCCACGGATAATGGGCATCATTCATCAACAATACCCGGCACAATTCCAAGTCACCCAGCACTACCGTGTCGGCAGCCAATCGCTCATCCAGTTGAAACATCTCATCTCCTGCTGGTCAGCCCCTAACAATCGCATAGGGGAAGCGTGTAAAATGCGGCAAATTTATCCAGCAAGGCTAAGAGTCCCATGCGAGCCAGTCAATTTCTTATTGCCACCCAAAAGGAAACCCCTGCCGACGCAGAGGTTATCAGCCACCAACTTATGCTGCGCGCGGGACTTATTCGCAAGCTCGCTTCCGGGCTGTATACCTGGCTGCCGGCCGGCCTTCGGGTACTACAAAAGGTCGAAGCCATCATCCGCGAAGAGATGAACCGCAGTGGCGCACTGGAAGTGCTAATGCCCGTGGTGCAACCTTCTGAACTCTGGGAAGACTCGGGGCGCTGGCAGCAATACGGCCCGGAATTGCTGCGAATTAAAGACCGCCACGACCGCGATTTCTGCCTGGGACCAACACATGAAGAGGTCATCACGCACCTGGTGGCCAACGAAATCCGCAGCTATAAACAGCTGCCCATTAACCTCTATCAGATTCAAACCAAATTCCGCGACGAGATTCGCCCCCGCTTTGGCGTCATGCGCTCGCGCGAATTCATCATGAAAGACGCCTATTCCTTCCATCTGGACCAGGCATCACTGGTAGATACCTACGAACTGATGTACCGCACGTACTGCGCCATATTCGATCGGATTGGCCTGGATTTTCGCCCGGTTATTGCTGACAACGGCTCAATCGGGGGCACCGGCTCCCACGAATTTCACGTACTGGCCGATTCCGGAGAAGACGATATCGCTTTCTCCGACAGCAGCGATTATGCCGCCAATATCGAAATGGCCGAGGCGGTAGCTCTGGGTGAGCGCACAACACCGGGCCAAGAGCTGAGCAAGGTATCGACTCCAGCAGTAAAAACCATTGAGGAGGTTTGCAAAGCACTGGTAGTGGAAGCCTCTCGCACAGTGAAAACGCTGCTGGTCAAAGGGGTTAACGACGAAGGTGAAGCAGCGGGGCTGGTAGCGCTGGTACTGCGCGGCGATCATCAACTCAATGAGGTCAAAGCCGAGAAAATGCCCGGCGTACTGGCTCCGCTCACGATGGCCAGCGAAGAAGATATAAAGAAAACGCTTGGTTGCAGCGCCGGTTCGATCGGCCCCATTGGTTTATCAATGCCGGTCATTGTTGATCGCAGCGCCGCTACCCTGACCGACTTTGTCTGCGGTGCCAACGAGGATGACTATCACTACACTGGGGCCAACTGGGAACGCGACTGCGCACTGCCACAAACAGCCGACATCCGTAATGTTGAAGCCGGTGATCCGAGCCCGGACGGCAAAGGCACGCTATCGATCAAGCGCGGTATCGAAGTAGGGCACATATTCCAGCTGGGCTTGAAGTATTCCGAAGCTTTAAACGCCAAAGTACTGGATGAGTCCGGTAAAGAATCGACCGTGACCATGGGCTGCTACGGTATTGGCGTGACCCGCGTTGTCGCCGCCGCCATCGAACAGAACCACGATGCTCAGGGCATTATCTGGCCAGACGCCATTGCCCCCTTCCAGCTGGCACTCGTGCCGCTGAATATGCAGAAATCCGAACAGGTAAAAGAGACGACCGAAAAGCTCTACCAGGAACTCAGCGCTGCCGGTATCGACGTGTTGATGGACGATCGCAATGAACGCCCCGGCGTGAAGTTTGCCGACATCGAACTGATGGGCATTCCCCACCGCATCGTTATTGGCGATCGCGGTTTGGAAAAAGGTACACTGGAATACCGCCATCGCCGCGCCGATGCTAACGAGGATGTAAGCCTGACCAATGTTGTTAGCTTTATTAAGGAAAAACTGGCTGCTGCGTAGCCGCTCCTTGTCCAGACTGTTTCTGACGCTTGTACTGGCACTAACAGGGGCCGCGCAGGCGCAGATATCACCGGACACACAGGAAGGCGCTGAGCTACGCGCCTTCCTGCTAGATACCATCAACGAAGCCAGTAGCTTCAAAGACCGCTTCGACGCAGAAGTCTGGCTGCTGGATATGTCGGGCCGCCTCGAACGCTTCATCGACGATCCCCAACACCGCCTGGATCTGCTGCGCGCAGTGCACCAGGAAGCGCAGGCAGCCAATCTGAAACCGGACCTGGTACTGGCGTTGATCGAAGTGGAAAGTGCGTTTGACCGGTTCGCCGTGTCCAGCGCTGGCGCCCAGGGCCTGATGCAGGTAATGCCCTTCTGGAAAAACGAAATTGGTCGCCCCGAAGACAACCTCACCGATCCCTACACCAATTTGCGCTATGGCTGCCGGATTCTGCAATTCTATGTGGAAAAGGAAAAAGGTAACCTGATGCATGCGCTGGCACGCTATAACGGCAGCTATGGAAAATACTGGTATCCACGGCGCGTAATGGACGCCTGGGACCGTCGCTGGCGTGCGGGAAATTTGTAACTTGTGATAGACAGCTAGCGTTCGCGGGTCAGGAGCACTAGCTACGAGCCAGTGCGCCTACCCCTGAAATTCATAACGCCAACTATGGCCTTCCAGCCAACAGCGATTGCGCGCGCCCGGTACTGACCCATCGCCAATTTCGTATCCCGCATCTCCGGCGTAGAGCATACAGATTGTGTCATCCACGCTGGTCATTCGCGGCTCAATATAAGGCACCTGGCGCTGCTGATAGAAGGCTGCTGCCTCAGCGGTGGTGCGGCAGGCGGCCAATTCAGTCAGGGTAACAATGGTCGGAGGCAGCATCTTCAGTTCACCCGCCCGGTGGTCGTCAATCGCCTGAGACGGCGCACACCAACGATAGGCATCGATCTCTTGGTTATCTACCACGATTTCGCCGACTGACTGAGCACTGAGAAAAAACCAGGTAGAAAAACGCTTTTTAGACACCTCCGGTGCATCAGGTGTTGTCCAGTGAGAAATGAGTTGCAGCGACTCAGGCGCGACTTTAATGCCTGCTTCTTCCTGCGTCTCTCGCACAGCAGCCGCACGGGCCGCAATTTCTTCGTTATCACAGCTGGCATCCTGCTTTTCCACCACCCCACCGGGAAATACCCACGCCCCCTTTCCGCTTTTGCTTTTACGACGCAGCAGCAGGGTTTCAAGTGTGTTGGCCTGCTCGCGCAGCAATACCAATGTCGCAGCAGGTCGAATCAGGGGCTTATCAGTCATGCGTTTGCAGCTCCGCCATTCAATACCGCCAGAAACTCGGCGGGTTCAGGTCTTACACGGTAATTATCAGTCAGGTCACAATAAAGAATGCGACCCTCTTCATCGGTCATGATCACGGTGGGAAGCACCGTATCGGCCCCGTAGCCTCCGACACCAGCAGCAATGCCGTTTCGATGGAAGATATCCAGTGTCTTGGCTGCTCGAGCATTACGATCCACGCAAAACTGCATGGGCGCATCAAACTTTTGAGCCAATTCGCGGGTTTTCTTGTGGGGCTGAGGGCTGACCATCACAACCGTCACCCCAAGCTGCTCCAGCTCGCGGTATTGCCCAGCGATTTCTTTAATCTGGGCAACACACAAAGGGCACCAGTTGCCCCGATAAAACAGCAGCAACAGCTTACGGCCTAGGAATTTGCTGGAAGATATCGCATTGCCCTCAATATCCTCCAACTCGAACGCCGGAAGTTTCTCACCTCTAACCAGCACGCGATTAGGATCGCGCCCTAGGCGGGAATACCAGAACACATAGGCGACCACACCAACCACGCCGAGCAACCAGACATAAATCATGGCCAGTGCCGGCCGCTCGCCCAATAAGCTGATCACTGCAGCCAACGCAACCGCCCCGAGCTGCCAGGGCATCAGCGCTGAAGTACGCGCACGGGAAAATACGCCGAGGTAAATCATAAAGCCCAGCATGGGCCAAAGCGCCAGTGCCGCGCCATACCAGGCAGGGTCTGCCGGCTGCTGCGCAACGAGCACCCACAGCACATGTGCACTGCTTAACATGCAAGCGAGTAGATAAGGCACTACAAAATAGCGTTTCAGCGAATGCATCGGCCAGCCCCTATTATCGTTATGGGTTCATTATTCCCGACTGTGCGGGCTATTGCCAATTGTCTGCGGCGCCGCTGCGCGCCGCAGACATCCCCAATATGCCGGACTATTGAGGGAAGTAGCGGCTGATGGTATCCACCACACAGGCGGGTTTATCCTGCCCTTCTATCTCAACGGTAACGCGCACCACCGACTGAATACCGCCTTTTACTTCGTCGACCGACACCAGCTCACCACTGCCCCGGACTTTGGAGCCGACAGGCACCGGAGACGGAAAGCGGATTTTTTCGCAGCCGACATTCACGCCCATGGAAATCCCCTGCACATCGATGATTTCTGGCAGAAACTGGTTCACCAGCGACAGGGTCAGATAGCCATGCGCGATACATTTACCGAAAGGCCCGTCCTTGGCGCGCTCTGGATCAACGTGAATCCACTGGTGATCACCGGTTGCTTCGGCAAAAAGGTTGATGCGATTCTGGTCAATCTCCAGCCAGTTGCTGTAACCAAGATGTTCGCCAGCGGCGGCCTTCAGGTCGGCCGGGTGTTTGAAAACTCTGGTCATGCTCCCTTCCTATATGCTGTTTTTCAGATGGGCAGCACTATAACACCGGCACCTAATAGCGAATATCGTCCGTTTTTGCCATTCCAGCCTAACAGCGGCACCGCCTCGCAATAGCGCGTACAATAGCCTGCGCAAGCGGTAATTAGTCGGTAAGCCTCCGGTAATGATCACCCCTGCTGACCGTGCTATAACGCACTGTATTAAAATGAATTTTTCCGAGAGCGTCCCGTGGGCCAATTGTTCAAGAGTTTTTTCATCTCAGCCGTTATCCTCGGCTTGGCCATAGCGGGCGCCGTGACCCTCTATCTAAACCGTCCGGAGCCGGCAAAAGTCGAGATCGAAGCGACGCCGCTGGTCGTAGACGTCGCCGAAGTAGTAAAGCAGGACGTACCCGTCTCGGTGTCATCCCAGGGCACCATTAGCCCACGGACCCAGACCATTCTCATCGCCGAAGTGGGCGGGCGGGTAGTGAAGGTTTCTCCCAAATTCAAAGCCGGTGGTTTTTTTGAAGCCGGCGACATGTTGCTGCAAATTGATGATCGCGACTACCGCGCAGAACTAAAACGCGCTGAAGCCGCTGTCGCCAGCGCCCGCAGCAACCTGGCGCTTGAAAAAGGGCGCGCCGAAGTGGCCTATCGCGATTGGCTCAAGTTTTCCAACGGTGTAAAACGCAATGGTGAAGCCGACGCACTGGCACAGCGCAAACCGCAACTGGCCGAAGCCCAAGCCAGACTCGATTCAGCTGAAGCCGACCTGATTCGCGCCCGGGATGATCTGGATCGCACGACCATTCGCCTGCCCTACGCGGGCATGGTTCAGCAAAAGCAGGTCGATATCGGTCAGTACGTCACGCTAGGCACCCAACTCGGCAAGACCTTCGCCGTCGATGTAGCAGAGGTTCGGCTGCCCATTCCAGACGACCGTCTCAACTATGTGAACCTGCCAGCCATCAACGGCGATCTCACAACAGCGCCCTCTGTCACCCTGAGTACAACGCAAGGTGATCAGATCCACGAATGGCAGGCACAACTGGTACGCACAGAGGGCGTTCTGGACGAACGCAGTCGAGTACTGTTCGCCGTGGCGGAAATCAATGATCCCTACGGCCTGAAAACCCCGCGTGAAGCACCGCTGCGGATAGGCACCTTCGTGCAGGCCAACATAGCCGGCAAGACCATCTCCGATATCGTCGTACTGCCCCGCCACATCCTTCGCACAGGCAACCAGGTGTGGGTAGTCGATGACAGTAACCGCCTCATCAACCGCCAGGTGAAGCTGCTCAGAACTGATGGCGCGCTGGCGTATATCTACCAGGGCCTGGAATCCGGTGAACGGGTCTCCCTCTCTTCTGCCCCCTTCGCCGTGGCTGGCACGCAGGTGCTACTGAATAGTTCGATCAAAACCAGCACCTTGCTCAGCGAAAAATCCGTCACGCGTGAGAAGCGCAGCGCAACCAATAAAGGCGTGTAACAATGGAAGGTATCGATACCCAGCGCGGTCTGATTGCCTGGTTCGCGCGCAACTCTGTGGCCGCCAATCTGCTGATGATCCTGATTTTCTGCACTGGCGGCGCCGCACTGCTCACGCTGCCCAAGGTCATGCAGCCAAAGTTTGAATCAGCCACCATCCAAATTACCGTACCCTACCCCGGCGCCTCTCCCGAAGAAGTCGAGCTGGGTATCGCGCTGAAAATCGAAGAATCCCTGAAAGACATTAATGACCTGGAAAAGGTTCAGACTGTCTCTCAGGAGTCGGTTGCAATGATCTCCCTGCGCGTGGACGAAGAAGCCGACATCGACAAGGTGCTAGACGAAGTCAAAAGCGCTGTCGACGGCATATCGTCTTTCCCGGCAGAAGCTGAAAAACCCATCATCAAGCATCTGGAGTTTCACGAACACGCGGCCAACATCCAGATATGGGGCAACCTTTCCGAACGAGATATGAAATCTCTGGTCGACCAGGTAAAAAACGAATTGTTGCAGCTGCCGGAAATTCGTGTCGCTGAAGTGTTTGGCGGCCGCAACTACGAAGTGTCAGTAGAAGTGCCCGAAGCAACCCTGCTGAAATACAACCTGACATTGGCCGATGTTGCCAGTGCGATTCGCAGCTCATCTCTCAACTTGCCCGGCGGCGCCATTAAAACCGATACCGGCGAGATCATGCTCCGCACCAAAGGTCAGGCCTACCAGCAGCACGAATTTGAGCGCATTCCATTAATCAACTTCCCGGACGGTACGCGGCTCACACTGGGCGACGTCGCCACCATTAACGACGGCTTTGAAGAATCCACCGGGTTTTCGCTGTTCGATGGCGGTTTCAGCATGGGCGTAACCGTGTACGCGGTTGGCGATCAAGACCTGCTGGAAGTTGCCAATGCTGCAAAAGCCTATGTAGAGCGCAAACGCAATCAGATGCCTCAGGGCGTCAATATCGACTACTGGGCCGACGCCACCTATTACCTGGAAGGCCGGCTGTCCATGATGCTGAAAAACCTGGGCATGGGTGCGCTGCTGGTGTTTATCGTGCTCACGCTGTTTCTCGATATCAAACTGGCGTTCTGGGTCATGGTTGGTTTGCCGCTGTGCTTCCTCGGCACATTTGCCATGATGAGCACACCGATGATCGATATCAGCCTGAACATGATCAGTCTGTTCGGGTTTATATTGGTGTTAGGAATCGTGGTGGACGATGCCATTATTATCGGGGAGAGTGCCGGCAACTTTTCTGAAAAGTACGGCCATAGCACCGACTCGATTATCGCGGGTGCTAAGCGCGTAGCAACCCCGGCAACCTTTGGTGTATTGACGACCATCATGGCATTTTTGCCAACCTTGTTTGCCCAAGGGGTATTCGCGCCGTTCCCGGCCTCTTTCGGGTGGGTCGTTCTGTGCTGCCTGAGCTTTTCGCTTATCGAATCAAAGCTGATCCTGCCAGCGCATCTGATTCATTCCAAGCCTTCCAGCAAGGGGTTTTTCGCGCTGACTACCCGTCTGCAACAAACCTGTAATGGCATCCTGCAACGCTTTATTCGCACCATTTACCAGCCCTTCCTGATTCGCGCCATCGCCGCACGCTACATCACTACATCGGTATTTGTGGCGGCCATGATTCTCGCAGTCGGCCTGGTAGCAGGGGGGCTTGTTCGTCTGGTACTCCTGCCAGCACTGCCCAACGATTTTGTTCAGGCCTCACTGGAGATGGTAGAGGGCACCACCGAAGAACAGTTACTGGCCGGCTACCGTCAGTACGCCACCGCGCTTGAAGCGGTCAATAACGAATATATAGAAAACACCGGCAACCAGAATGGCCTGGTCAAACACGTCTTTGCCTATGCCTATGACGGTCGCTTTGTGAATTTCATGGCAGAGCTGACCAAAGCCGAAGAACGTACACTGCAAAGTGATGAACTATCCGAACTCTGGCGCGACAAGATCGGCAATGTGCCCGGCGCCCGGGTCATTTCGGTTTCAACCGCGCAAGATATGGGCGGCGGACAGGATGTTCAGTTCAAGCTGATCAGCAGCGACGACAACACCCTTAAAGCTGCGTCCAAAGAGTTTGCCGCCAAACTGGAAACCTACGACGGCGCCTACGATATTCGCAATAGCGCAGAAGTTTCGCAGGACGAAGTGGTGCTTACCACCAAACCCATGGCGGACTCCATTGGCATGACACTTTCAGATATTGCCACTCAGGTGCGACACGCCTTCTATGGCGTCGAGGCCCAGCGCATGCAGCGCGGTAACGATGAAGTCAAAGTGATGGTGCGTCTGCCCCGCGACGAACGTCGCGCCATTTCGGATCTGGAAAACCTCTACCTCAGCACCCGCAATGGCGAAACCATACCGTTCACGGTTCTTGCTAATGCTAACATCGAGCCCGGCTTTACCAAGGTTACTCGAATAGATGGCGAACGCGCAGTCACCGTCGGTGCGGCGGTCGATCGCAAATACGCCTCTCCCGACGACATCGCTAACGACCTGAAAGATAACTTTCTGCCACAGCTGACCCAGAAATACCCACGACTGAGTTTCAAGGTAGACGGCATGACGGAAGAATCCAACAAGGTCTTCGGCAGCCTGTTTGTCGGCATGGCGCTGGCATTGTTTGGCATCTATGCACTGCTTGCGGTGCCACTAAAATCCTATCTGCAGCCACTTATCATTATGGGTGTTATCCCCTTCGGCATTATCGGCGCACTGGTAGGCCACCTGGTGATGGGGCTACCCATCGATATGATGTCGTTTTTCGGCATTATTGCCCTGTCCGGCGTGGTCGTGAACGACAGCCTGATCATGGTGGATTTTATCAACCGTGCAATCGCCAATGGCACGCCCGTCATAGAAGCGGTAGTGCAATCCGGCACCCAGCGCTATCGCGCCATCATGCTCACGTCACTGACCACCTTTTTCGGTCTGGCGCCGATGCTGGCAGAAACCAGCGTGCAAGCGCAATTTATGATTCCGATGGCGGTATCACTTGGCTTTGGCATTATTTTCGCCACCGTAATCACACTGGTACTGATTCCCTGCCTCTACGTAATCCTTGAGGATGTCAAAACTCTGGGAACCAGGGAAGAGCCGCTGGAAGTGGAAACCGCTACCAGCTAAAACCCACACTTCCCTGGATAATGAGCCGCCACTAGCCTGCGGCTTTTTCTATCTGTCGCTTAATCCAGCGCCCCGCGTGGCCGCCGTCGCAATTGCCCGTGAGCTCAGCCGCGAGATCCGCAGCCGCTGACAGCTTCAGCAGATCGATACCCGTGTCAAAACCCATCTGATTGAGCATCAATACCACATCCTCTGTGGCCACATTGCCCGAGGCGCCCGGCGCGAACGGGCACCCACCCAGACCGCCAATAGACGCATCAAATTTGCGAATGCCACACTCCACGGCCGCATACACATCAGCAACCCCCATACCTCGAGTGTCATGGAAATGGCATGACAATTTTTCTGCGCCATAAGCAGCCACCAGTTTGGTCATCAGTGATTTCACCTGACCCGGGGAGGCCGCCCCAATGGTGTCGGCCAGTATCACTTCACTCGCACCATAGTCGAACAGTTTGCCGGTAATCTCGATCACTGCCTGTTCGTCGGCAATGCCTTCGAATGGACACTCCCAAGCAGTGGCAACGTAGGCAACCACATTTGCACCATCACACTTTGCCTGCGCTAGCACATCCTCACAAACGGCCAGCGCCTGTTCGGTAGTCATGCGCACGTTCTTTTCATTCATGGTATTGCTGGCCGCGATTACCAGCCCCATTGTGTTGATGCCTGCCGCCCTGGCAAGGTCGTAACCCTTGCGATTTGGGATCAATGCGGAGAAGCCAAACGCCTCACTAGAACTATCGCTGACAGGTAACTGAGCCGCCACCAGATCTGTTCCCGCCATCGCCGGCACTGCCTTGGGAGATACAAACGCGCCAACTTCAATATGGCGCACGCCCGCCTCTATCAGCTTTTCAATCAGCGCAACGCGTTCCTGCGGCGTAAGAATCTTTTCCTGGTTTTGCAGTCCATCACGTGGCCCTACGTCATTGATGATTATTTTTTCTTTCATCATTAACCAATCACCCCGCTCGCTTTCAGTTCAGCCGTACTGGCTTCGTCGTAACCCAGTACTTCACGCATCAGCTCATCAGTATTTTCACCGAGCAAAGGAGCCGGCTTATAACTCTCTTCATTGGTGCGTGACAGCTTGATTGGGCAACCCGGACCTTTGGTGGATTTGCCCGACGGGTGACCAAGTTCAACCACCATATTGCGATACTGCACCTGCTCATCTGCCAACGCCCGACTAAAGGTGTTTACCGGCGCCGCCGGGATACGCTTTTCGTTAAGCTTGGTCAGCCAGTTATCGGTGGTGTCCTGCTTGAAGATATCTGCCAGGGTAGAATCAATGTACGCTTTGTCGGCAAGGCGGCCGGGCTGGCCATCGTATTCAGGCTTATCGAACCCCGGACAGTTAACCACCTGTTTCAGATTTTGCCAGAAGTTGTCGGTAATCACGCAGATCACCAAGTGGCCATCGGCAGTGGGATAACTGTTGTAAGGCACATGAACAAAATGGCTGTTGCCTATCGGGTGAGGGTCATCACCTGACAGGAAATACATGGTCGCCATATAGTTAAGCAGCGAAATCTGCACATCCAGCATGGAAATATCAATGTGCTGCCCAACACCTGACCGGTCGCGCTCTACCAACGCGGCTAGCACACCCATAATGCCAAACATGCCACCACCGAGATCGCCAATGGGGATACCAGCACGCATGGGGTGAGCGGCATCTTCACCAGTAATGGACATGCCGCCGCCAAAGGCCTGCGCTACCTGGTCGAAGGCCGGACGCGTCGCGCCCGGTCCCTGCTCGCCAAAACCGGTAATCGAGCAGGTAATGATTTTCGGGTTGATCTTGGACAGGTGCTCGTAATCTATCTTCAGCTTGGATGGCACACCCGCGGCAAAATTATTGATCACCACATCAGACTTGGCCACTAGCTCATAAAACAGCTCCAGACCGCGCTCGGTTTTAAGATCCATCGACATCGTGCGCTTGTTGCGATTCAGCGTAATAAAATAAGCACCCATACCGTCGATGGAGTTTCGCGGATCGGTGGCGAGCAGTTTACGGGTACCTTCACCGGACAGCGGTTCCACCTTGATCATGTCTGCCCCGAGATCAGCCAGGGTCATGGTACAAAAGGGTCCGGACAGCATATGTGTCAGATCGAGGACGCGGATGCCCGCAAGTGGTTTGTTCATCAGTTTGCCCTTTCCTTACTATCAGGGTGTTCGGCGCTGGACTTGCCATGTAACGCCATAAAGATATAATGTTATTACTTTATAGCTTATTATGCTAGCATAGCATCACGCATGCAAGGTGACCGCGAGACTATGGGCAGCACCCTGATAGAAAAAATACTGAGCGACCACAGCGCCATTGATCTGGGCGACCGCCGCCGACTGATTTATATAGACCGCATTTTTCTGCACGAGCGCACCGGCAGCATTGCCCTTCAAAGCCTGCAGGAAAGCGGCCGCCAGGTTGCTCGTCCGCAGCAGGTGTTCTGCACCATGGACCATATCGTCGACACCTTCCCCGGGCGCGGCGACGAGACCCTCATGCCCTCAGGCACCCAGTTTATTCAGGCAACCCGCAAGGAAGCACATCACGCCGGCATTCATCTGTTCGACGTGCGCGATGAGAATCAGGGCATTGCCCATGTCGTGGCTGCCGAACAGGGCATTGCCCTGCCAGGCCTGACCCTGGTGTGCCCCGACAGCCACACGTGCACGCTCGGCGGTCTGGGAGCACTGGCTTGGGGAATTGGCTCCACAGAGGCAGAACACGCGTTAACAACACGCACCCTGGAATTGCGTATAGCGAAAACCCTGCGGGTAAATTTCGAAGGTACACTCGGCTTCGGCGTCACCGCCAAGGACATGATTCTTCATCTGATCGCCCAGCACGGCGCAGACGGCGGTGCAGGCTATGTGGTGGAATTTGCCGGCAGCGCTATCCGCGCACTGGATGTGGAACAGCGGATGACACTGTGCAATATGGCCGTAGAATTTTCCGCTGTCAGCGGTCTGATCGCCCCGGATGAGAAAACCATCGACTATGTCCGTGATCGCCCCTTTTCCCCCAGAGGCGAGCAGTGGGACAAAGCCGTAGCCTACTGGCAACAATTACGCAGCGATGACGACGCCGTGTTTGATCGCGAAATTTCCATCGACGTCAGCACCATTGCACCGGCGATCAGCTGGGGAATTAATCCTGAACAGACGATTGCTGTAGACGCTTCCATCCCCGCACCGATCGGAGAGAAAAGCGCCTACATGCAAAAGGCCATCGACTACATCAAGCTTAAACCCGGCACACCCATTGCCGGCACGCCCATTGATGCTGCGTTTATCGGCTCGTGCACCAACAGCCGGCTCAGCGATCTGCGCGCGGTGGCTGAGTTTCTACAAGACAAACACATCGCCCCCGGCGTAGCGGCAGTGTGCGTACCCGGCTCTACACAGGTAAAGCGGGCTGCCGAAGCGGAAGGGCTACATCTGACATTCCAGCGCGCCGGGTTTGAATGGCGCGAATCGGGCTGCTCCATGTGTTTTTACGCCGGCGGCGAAACCTTTGGTGCTGGCAAGCGCGTAGTGTCTACAACAAACCGTAACTTTGAAAATCGACAGGGGCCCGGCGTCAAAACCCATATAGCCAGCCCATTGACGGTTGCCGCGTCAGCAGTGGCCGGCGCCATCACTGACCCAAGGCAAATGCTGACAGAACAAGCCCCTACCCGCCGGGAGCATCAGCTATGAGTATCGAGCCCTTTACTGTTCACACCGGTGTTGCTGCTCCGATGTTACAGGCTAATATCGACACCGACGCCATTATTCCTTCGCGAGAAATGAAACTGGTCTCCAAACAGGGGCTCGGCGAGGGGCTGTTCGCCGCCTGGCGCTATAAGCTCCCCGGCAGTCGTGAAATCAACCCTGACTTCATCCTCAACACGCCTCCCTACGAAAACACCACCATACTGCTTGGCGGACCCAACTTCGGCTGCGGATCGTCCCGAGAGCACGCTGTCTGGGCGCTGGCGGAATACGGTATTCGGGCCATTATCGCACCGGGCTTCGGTTCGATTTTCTATAACAACTGCATTGGCAACGGCCTGCTGCCGGTGGTGCTCTCCGAAGCTACCATCCGCCGTCTGGCGCAGGCCATTGAAGCATCTCCGCAACAGCAGAAACTGCGCGTCGATCTGCAACAACAGCAGGTCTGCACCCCTCAGGGCGACTGCTTTGCATTTACGATCGAAAAAGATGCGCGCGATATGCTACTAAACGGACTGGACCGAATCGGTGCCACCCTGCAATACCAGACGCAGATTGACGCCTTTGAAAAAGAGGATCGAAAACGTCGCAGCTGGGCCTACCTTTAAGCACTTACCCATCTAAACATCGGCGCTTACTAAGAAGCCTCGACTGAATTCCACATTCGTTACCCGGTCGCTTTCCGTTATACTTTTAGTGCCACGCAAACGAAACGCGCCAAAATCCGCTAACGGAGCCGGGAATGACTATCGGCAACAGAATAATTTACAAAGCCACGCTCATCTTGGGACTGGCGCTTCTCCTGCAAGGCTGCGCACAATTACGCGCCATAGAACAAGCCGGATACACCGCAAGCGCGCCACAATGGAGAGCCTTCTTTGAGCAAATGGAAGGCTTTCAGGACACAATTGAACAGTCAGCGCCCAACTTTGTGGGCTACCTATCGCTGCTGAGCAATGAGCGAGCATTTATTGCTACTGCCCTCGAGAATGACAGCCTATTCCAAGCCCAGGGAAACTACTCGCCTCCCCGCGTACCCGCAGCAATGGTTATGCAAACCCGCTTTCGCTATTTCGCACTGACAAGCAGTTTGCGCGACTATCAACGCGCTGTATGCGAGCACGAATTGCAAAGTTTGTTGGCAAGTACGCAGAGGCCGATTAACTCGACCGCACAATGGCTCAACTACCAGCGGAGCATGACAACCCGTGCTGCTGAGATGGAAGCCTCACTACTGGCAACACCTGAGTTGCCAGGCATGCCACTGTGCGTCGAGGAACCTTTTCGCGCAAAAATTAACGCGGCGATTTCAGAACACGCACAGCACACCGACAACCAACTTGCCCAATCGCTTAAAAGCCGAACACCGGCGCTGCGCGACAGAGAATATCTGGAGGAAATTCACGCTTTAGGTCAACTACTTCAGCAAGTAAATCCTAACGCATCAGAAGTGCTGAGATTAAGCGAACTGGCGCTGCGCGTGATCGAGAAGAAAACCGAAATAGCGAGAAACACCCAGCAATTCGAATCGGCTATGGCTGATTGTCGGGCCGCCCGCCCCAAACCTCGCGCCAGAGAAACCTTCTGGGACGAGAAATTTATCCACAGTTATCTGGGCATGGTGGTTATCGTAGAGCCTCTAGACCGTTTTTATTGCCGCGGCCTGCAGTCCGGCCAGAATATCGAAAGCATCCGCTTTTCTTCCGGCGGCAAGGTCGCCACGGTGACAGTGTCTGACCCGGATGATCAAGACCGCAAAACTTTCAAGCTCGGCTGGAACAACGAACACCGTGCCTGGACGCTGCAATCCTGGGTACTGCCCCAAGACTCACCGCGCATGAGCCTGGTCAAGGAGTTTGAAATTCTGAAACGTCTGTTCAACCCACCGGAAATCTAGACAGCAGGTGAGTTACTGACCACCTGCTCTCACAATTCCATCAGCCAGCAAGGCTTCGATATCCGACTCGCTGAGCCCCGCCTGCGCCAGCGCCGCGCGCGAGTGCTCACCCTCTTTCGGCAAATCCTGACGCAAGGCAAAACGCCGACCACCCATATGTACCGGCAGTCCAGGTAATTTGGTTTTTTCACCATTGTGCGGCAAGGTCACATCTACCAGGCCACCTGACTCATTCAGGTGCACATCATCGAACAAGTCCGAGGGCTTGTTAATCGGCGCGAAAGGCAGGCCCGTCTGGTCCAGCTTGGCCATCAGCGCCTCCTTACTCAAAGCCGAGAAACGCTCGCGTATTACCGGTAAAATACGCTCGCGCTGCTTCACGCGCTCAGTGTTACCATCCAGGGTGCTGTCCTGCGCAAACTCGGTCAGCTCAAAGGCTTCACAGAACAACCGCCACTGGGTATCACTCACCACGCCGACAAATACTTGGTCGCCATCGGCGGTATCAAAAATATCGTAAACCGCCCAGGCGGAGGTACGTACCGACATCGGCTTGGGCTCATTGCCACTCACAGCCTGCTGAGCCATGTGCTGCCCCACCATAAAGGCCGTGCTTTCAAACAGGGAACTTTTAACTTCCTGCCCTTTACCCGTTCGGTGACGTTCTTCCAGCGCGGCAAGCACCCCTATTACCCCAAACATACCGCCGGCGATATCAACAACCGATGAACCCGCACGCATGGGCTTCCCGGGCAAACCGGTCATGTACGCCAGCCCGCCCATCATTTGGGTGACTTCATCAAGCGCCGTACGATGCTGGTAGGGACCATCGAGAAAACCCTTTAGCGAGCAGTAAATTAACTGTGGGTTTTTCTCGCTCATGGCCTCGTAACCAAAGCCCAGTTTGTCCATCGCGCCGGGCCGAAAATTCTCAATCAGCACATCCGCACCTTCTATCAACTTTTGCGCCGCTGCATGACCTTTGTCATTTTTCAGGTCGATACACAAACTCTGTTTGTTACGGTTGTACATCGGGAAATAGCCGGCGCCGGACCCCATCAGGCGACGCGTGTTATCGCCCTTCAGCGGCTCCACTTTGATCACTTCAGCGCCCAGGTCGGCCAGTATCAGACCCACGGTCGGCCCCATTACCATATGGGTAAATTCAACAACTTTGATACCGGACAACGGCAGATTGGCTTGTTCAGTCACGCGATTCACCTGTCTTGTTCTGGGTATTGTGCGGGTGGCATTTGCCAGCCACACGAGCTACAATTGCTATTATGTTATATCTTTATATCTTTTGATTCAACAGGCGTGTTTATCCCTACATGACAAACATCGATATCGAAATTAGCGAAGTAGGTCCCCGCGACGGTCTGCAAAGCATCAAATCCATCATGTCCACCGAGGACAAAAAGGCCTGGATAGCGGCAGAAGCCGCCGCTGGCGTACCGGAGATTGAAGTGGGCTCTTTTGTTCCGCCCAGCGTGATTCCACAGCTGGCCGATACCGCTGAAATCGTCAGCTATGCGCGCACTATACCGGGTCTGGCAGTCGCTGCCCTGGTGCCCAACCTGCGCGGGGCCGAGAATGCTATTGCTGCCGGTGCCCACAAAATTTCCATCCCCCTGTCAGTCAGCGAGACTCACAGTCTGAAAAATGTGAAGCGCACCCACGTACAGATGCTGGAAGAAATCGACCGCATAGTGCAGCGTATTCGAGAACTGCCCGAGGCAGATCGGCCAAAATTTGAAGTAGGCCTTTCAACGGCTTTCGGCTGTACGATTGAGGGGCCTGTGTCTGAAGATCTTGTCGTTCAATTGGCCGTTAAAGCCGTGGCGTTGGGCGTAGATGAAGTAGGGTTGTCGGATACCACCGGCTACGGCAACCCCGCTCAGCTAAAGCGTTTGACCAAAAGAATCTGGGAAAACTGCGGTCGCGAAAAATTAAATGGTGTGCATCTGCATAACACCCGCGGTCAGGGACTAGCGAATGCGTTAGCCGCTGTGGATATCGGCTTGACCACGATAGACAGCTCTCTGGGAGGCATCGGCGGCTGCCCGTTTGCGCCCGGCGCCAGTGGTAACATCGTGACGGAAGACCTCGTGTTTATGCTGGAGGCGATGGGCCTGAAAACCGGAATTGATATTGAAAAGCTGCTGGCAGTACGGAAACTGGTACAGCAGGCACTGCCGGACGAAGAGATGTACGGATTTACCCCGGAAGCCGGACTACCGAAGGGTTTTGCACGAGCGAGCTGACCGCTCGCCGCCCCCCTCTTTTCTTCAGAGAGAAAAATCCACCCTGCCACTTGAAACCAAGGGCAGGGTGATGGCATTACTGCTGAGCCTTCCAGCAATCCAGAACCTCTCCCGCCCCGGCACTCCAGACCCCATCCTGCGACGTAATATAGTCCAACGCCTTTTCCAGTCGTGCGATTCGGTGCGGCTGCCCCAGCAACCAGGGGTGAATATTCAACGCCAGAATCCGGCCACCCTGCTCACTTGCTTCGTGCAACAAAAAGTCACAGGCATCACACACCTGCTCTACCCAGCTTCCCTCTGAATGACCGTTATTCTGGATCACGAAAAAGTCTTCCAGTTCGGTGGAAAGCGGCATGGCGATAAGCTCGCCACTTTCGGTACGAAAGCCATACGGCATATCGTCATTCACCCAATCACAGAAATACTCGATACCATTTGCAGCGAGCAGATCCGGGGTATTGGCCGACTCGCTTTTGGCCGGTGAAATCCAACCCCGAATATTCTGACCACTGAGTTTGCGCAAACTTTCCAGTGCTCGCTCAATTTGGTCCGACTCTTCGGCTTTGTCCTGCCCGCCGTAGTGCAGCGCATCCATATGCTCGCCGTGACAAAGAATTTCTTCGCCGCGCTCCTTCAATACATCCATGAGATAGGGCGTGCGTTCGGCCAGGCGGCTATTGACCGCAAACGTCGGCGTTACGCCATAGCGATCAAAGGCTTTCAGAAAACGGTAAATACCGACGCGATTGCCATAGTCGCGCAGGGAGTAGTGTCGCAAGTCCGGGTACGGCATCGTCATTCCGCCCGGCACCTTAAAAGGCTTTCCCTGCTGATTCAGAGGGAAAAACTGCAAACCCACATTCACCCACAGTGCCAATTTACTGCCGTTGGGCCACTGAACAGGCTTGCGCTCGGTCAGCATAGACCAGTCATAGCGGTCGTGATCCATGCCATAGCTGCGTTCGGAATATTCCAGATAGCTCTTATCCAACGATGAAGTATCCAGACTCATGCGGCACCTTCCTGTTTCGCTGCAATATCCGCCAGCGCGATGTCATAGTAGTTTTCAATAAAGAATTCCGCTATCTCACGCCCTGTCGTCACCCACACGTCGGGATGGCCGGTGATGTATTCCAAAGCTTCCTCGAAGGCTTTAAGCCGATGCGGGCAGCTCACCTGATAATTATGGGTGGGGATACACATGATGGTGCCGCTGTCCGCGCCCTCCTGATACAAGCGATCGAAGTTGTCCTTAATGTTCTGGCCGTAGCGGCGCGGCTCAATCTTGTTTACCACATAGGCAATGGTGTCATTCATCTCAAGCGAATAAGGGATCGAGACAAACTTTTTGCCACTGCGCAAACGTATCGGTGTGGGCTGGTCATCGTGAAAAAGATCACAGGTATAGATGCCACCCTCATCGCCAAACAGTTCACTGCCTACCTCGGCAAACAAGTCGAGGGTTTTTTCGGAGTGAGACAACGCCGGTGCGAGGTAACCGGCGCACTTCTGCCCGGTATGTTTGTAGATGCTTTCCATGGAGTCGCGAATCATCTCGCGCTCCTGGGCCTCACTCATACCATAGGTATAGCGGGTGTTATATATACCGTGACTGAAGAATTCCCAGTCTCGCTCTTTGCAAAGCTCAATAATTTCCGGATGGTGGTCGCACAGGGCAGTGCTCAGCGAAATGGAACCGCGCACACCGTATTTCTCCAGCACCTGCATTTGCCGCATATGACCAACACGGTTGCCGTAGTCGCGAATACTGTAACCCGCCACTGCCGGACTCGCTTGCGGCCAGGGTTTACGATGGGGGTTATCCGGCGGGTTCAACTCGTAAAATTCTATATTCGGTGCCACCCAGAACGCCACTTTTGCACCGTTAGGCCATTCAATCTTTGGCCGGTTCTGGTAGGCCCAGTAATCGTAAAACCCCGGGTCTTCTTTCATGCTCTTAACCCTTTGCGTCTAGCCAATCAAAGACTTCCTGCACTCCTAGAACATCCGCGTATTTCAGCGAGAGGTCAGTGAGATTGGCGTAATGGTAGCTTTCATGCTTATCGGCCACACACTCCTCGGGCACAATGGTGCGATAGCCGCGTGACAGGGATTCCACCGCCGTAGCCCGAATGCAGCCAGACGTTGACCCCCCCGTCAGGATAACCGTATCCACCTTGTGCCACACACACAGCGACTGAAGCTGGGTTTCAAAAAACGCAGATGGCATCTTTTTCAGATATATGACGTCGTTGACCTCGTCAATTTCGAGACGGTCATCGAATTCGCTTCGCTCAGAGCCAAATTTGATGTTCTGCAAACTATCTGGAGTATCAGTGCGTGTACCCCAGATTCCGGCATCTTCACCAGACTCCATATAGGCCACATGCGTCCACACTACTGGCCAGCCCATCGCGCGAAAGCGTTTGGCCAGCTCGTTGATATACTCCAACTGACGCGGATCGGTTTCGTAGGCCGTTTTAAAGAGGTCGGTTCGAGTATAGGCCTTCTGCGGATCAATATTGACCAGAATGGCTTTCTCACCAAAGCCGAAGCGTTTACGCGCCGGGTTGGCTTTTACCTCAAGATAGATTTCCTTGGCGGTCTTTGTCGTTGTTTCCATAGCCCCTCCTCAAACGCTCGTTATTGCACGGCAAGACTGTCTCGCAGGCAGTTGAGCATGGCCCGCTCCATTAAAAAGGCCTTGGCCTTTACGGGATCGCTCGCAGTGTCCATCAGCATGGCCTGCCGTTTTTGTTGAATATCCGGATCTGTCGATTCCATGAGCTTTTTATTTTCGATAGTGTGCTTCTGCACAAAATCTACCGCCAGCTCTCTACGTTGACGATCGTACTGCCCAAATTCTGCCAAATGATCTCCGCCATCCTGCATAAGGCGAACCAGCCGTTGGGCCAAATTGAAAGCATCATGCAAGCCACCATTCATCCCCATGCCGCCAAGCGGATTATTGATATGACAAGCATCACCCGCCAATACAATGCGGTCTTTAAAATAGGTTTCCGACACGCGCTGATGCACGTTGTACAGGGTACGATGACCTATTTCGTAGTCATCGCCTTTATCGTAAAGGTGTTTCAACCGCGATTGAATAAAGTCGTCAGACAGTAATTTTTCATCACTGTCGCCAGGTTCCGTTGGCCACAGTACCCGCCATATCTTGTCGGTGCGCAAAATCACGCACCACTCGTCGGGATCCGACACGTAATTCACATAGGACAGGTTGTCGAACACCTCTTCAAAGGGAAATGGCGTACTGGCAACCAGAAATTTCTCATCGTACGTGAAGCCCCCAAAGCCAATGGCCGCCGACTTACGCACATTGCTCGACGCTCCATCTGCACCAACACAAAAGCTGCCTTTAAGCGTTGTTTTGCCGGCGGCTGTGCGCACATCGACTTCGACGCCATCTGCCACATTGCGCGCTTCAATTACTTCGTGTCCAAACTTTACCTGCACATGAGGGAAGGCTTTTAGTCGCTCCCCAACAATATGTGTCATTTCATACTGCTCAAGCTGGAGTCGAAACGGGAACGGGGTTTCATCTGCAATCAGCTTCATATCGAATTCCGCCACCTCATCGGTGCGGCGATCGCGATACTGGTACTTATCGACCTTGAGCCCCTTGGCAAACATCTCGTCGGTCAGTCCCACCTCTGCCAGCATTTCCAGTGACGGCGGATGGAAGGTCGAAGCGCGCAGGTCAATCGGCAGGCTATCGGCTTTTTCCAGCAGGATAACCGGAACATCATGCTGGGCCAGATACAGTGTGAGCAGCGAGCCGGCGGGGCCTGAACCGGCGACGATAATCGGATTGTTGTGTTGCATTGTTGCCTCTCGTTAATTGTCTATACTGGCAAAACCCGCTGGCCGCCCCCGCCTGCCGTGGGTATTACCGAGAACGTTTAGCCGCCTTTATACTCATCCATACTCAGACTCATCCGATACTGGAAGCGTTTTGGGTTGTACTGGCAATACAGAATATCCACCAGTTTGTCATCACTGGTATAGGAGTGACGAACCAGTGTCAGTGTTGGTTCGCCGGGTTTCATTTCCAGTTCCCGCGCCACTTCCAACGAGGCCTTGTCCGCTCCAAGGTACTGTTCCACCTTTGTCAGGTTGAGCCCGTTTTCTTTAATGATGTCCAGGCGTACACCTTTTTCCAGCTCTCGCTTGGTAAAGCCCTTTTGTATGCCAACGGTCCAGCTGATGTAGTAAGCGAAGGGTTCTCCTTCTTCGCTGCTGCGCACGCGAATTATCCGGTGTGCTTTTTCACCGGCCGCCAGTTTGAGCTCGGCGCGTATATCGCCTGGTGGTACCACTCTCTCCACATCGAGCACTTTGACGCGCGTGTGGCGCCCCATGCTCGCCAGCTTCTCCAGCATACCCACCAGCGGTGCCTGTACCGGCTCCGGCGCGTAGTGGTGGGTCACATGTGTACCCTTGCCACGGCGGCGCTCTACCAACTCCTCGGCCGCGAGTTCGTCCATAGCGCGTTTGGCGGTAATACGCGATACACCAAACATCTCCGCCAATTGCTGCTCAGTTGGCATTTGGGTACCGTGAGCAATTGTCCCGTCCATAATGCGGCTCTTCAGCAGCGTATACATCTGGTGATAAAGCGGGGTCGGTGTATCACCCTGCATTAATTCCAGATCGCGTTTGCTGAACAGCGGATCCATAGCGCTCATGATCTTGTTATCTCCTTGTCTCCCACGGGGCCGAACGTCGCCGCCCAACCAAAAGCTATATCATTATAGCTTAGAGACATTGTGATCTCGCCCTCTACTTTTTACAAACCCCGTATGGTCGTCAGCACTTCCTGCATGGCGATGACATCCGCATATTTAGCGTGCATGTCGTGCAGGTTAGCTTCGTGAGCCTGAGGGTTGCGATCTCCCACCGCCTCGCGCGGTACTACCACCGGGTAGTTGTGCTGCAGTCCGTCCACCACCGTCGCCCGAACACAGCCACTGGTCGTGAGCCCGGTTACCACCAGCGAATCGGCACCTGAACTTTGCAAGCGCACGGCCAGGTCGGTGCCAAAAAAACTACTGGCCCAACACTTTTCGATAAGCGCTTCGCCCTCGCGCGGGGTAAGCGACGAATCAACCTGCACCCATTGAGAGTCTGGAGTGAGGCAGTTCAACGCCTGAATACGGTTGCGAAATACGCTGGCCTGATCGGGATTTCGATAAACCACCGTCGTAAAAAATATCGGCAGATTGCGGGCGCGAAAACCCTCCAGCAACGCTGCGTTCGCCGCGACCACTTCCGGGCAATCAGTACCCAGGGGACAGGCAGAGCTGGTAAAGCCCTTGATCATATCGACCAGTATCAGGGCCGGACGCTGACCAATACCCACACTGTTACGTTCCAGATCCATTGTCAGTTTCCTTTGCACGCGCGCGAAAAAAAGGCTTTCAGGTGCGCACCAATCTCATTGGCATAGAGATCACAGGCATAGGTGCGCGCACCCTGTATAACCTGTTTTTCGCCCTTGGCGAGCAGGCCATATGCGGCGTCAAGCTGCCCGTAAAGAGGGTCGCCGTCACCGGCAAACACCAACACCGGACAAGTCAACGCCTGCAACTGCTCACCAAAAGGCTGCTCAATGACAGCGCGATACGCATCAGGGTATGCCTCGCCCACAGCCAGGCCCAACAGCGTTTCCCGCAGGGTCAGTGCCAGCGGCGCGTCGGGCTCCTTATCACGCATGCGTTGCCACATACTCAACAGGTGACTGCCATCGGCGCTCAAGGGAAATGGCTTGGCCTTTTCTGGCAATATATTCTTCAAGGCATCACTCAGCAGGGTTGGCCCCGATAAGGCCAGCGCCACAACCTGCTGTGGATGGTCGTGGGCAAGCTGTACTGCAACGGACGCACCGGTGTGATGACCAAACACCAACGCTTGTTCAATCTCAAGCGCATCGAGGAACTGCTGGATCGCCCGCGCATAGGCGACAATCGAGACCGGTTCGCTCAGTGGGTCGCTCTGACCAAAGCCGGGTGTGTCGGGCGCAAGCAACCAATAGTCGTCACCCAGTACTTGCATCAGCGCTTCATACATCACAGAACTGCTCGGACTCTGATGCAGTAAAAGCAGGGGCAATTTGTCGCGGCTTCCCGCTTGGCGGTAATGCAGCTGCCCACCATCGATATCGCAGTAGCCGCGCCTGATCACTGCCCTAACTCCACGCTGATCCATTTCAACTCGGTGAACTCATCGGTACTGTAATGGCCACCGCTGCGACCCATGCCCGATAAACCGAGACCGCCGACAGGCGCCATCGCATTGCTCTGGAAAGCGTGCATGCCAATGTGCACGGCGCCGCTGCGAATGGCGCGCGCCGCCTTAAATCCCAGCTGAATATCACGGGTGAGAACGCCGGCCGAAAGACCGTACTCACTGTCATTCGCCAGCGCGATTGCCTCGTCGAAATCTGCCACCTTGACGACACTGGTCATCGGTCCGAAGCTTTCATCACGCCAGGCGCTGCTGTCTCGCGGCGGTTCAAGCAGCACCGTGGGTTCAAACACCAATCCCTGCTTCACCTTGCCGCCGGTGAGAACGGTGGCACCACGCTGCAAGGCATCACTCAAGTGGGCTTCGACTTTCTCCACGGCGCGACGATTAATCAGCGGTCCGTAAACACATTCAGTATCGCGTTGATCGCCAATCTTGAGATTTTCACAAACCTGCTTCATGGCATTACAGAAGGCATCAAACACAGGTGCTTCAACCACAATTCGGGAATTGGCCATGCAAATCTGGCCGGCGTGATTGAACATGCCTTGCACCGCAATCTCGGCCGCCTGTTGCGGGTCAAAATCTTTCAGCACCACCAGCGCGCTTTTGCCACCCAGCTCCAGCTGCACCCGCTTCATCTGCTGCATGGCTTGCGCACCAATCACCTGACCCGTGGCCGTGGAGCCCGTCAGTGCAATGGCATCAACCCCACTGTGACTTACTAGGGGGGCACCGCACTCTTGACCAAAACCCGTAACGACACTGACGGCATTAGCCGGCACGCCGGCTTCTACCAGCAGCTTGCCAAAGGCTACGGCGATCAGGGGTGTTTCTTCCGAGGGTTTGATGACGACACTGTTTCCCGCCGCCAGTGGAAAGGCGGTCATTTTCGCGAGCAGTGCCAGCGGCGCATTATAGGGCGACACAATACCAACCACGCCCAGAGGTTCGCGAAATACCATGCTCATACGCGCTGGATTGTCATTGGGAAAAGTATCGCCATAGAGGCGACGTACTTCGCCTGCAGCCGTGCGCAAGAGATCAACGGTATAGTAAATTTCGTGGCGGGCTTTATTGATAACGGAGCCACTTTCATCGATCAGCAGGTCGAGATAACGCTGCTCCCCCGTCGTAGCCATCAAATCTGCGGCGCGCAGCAGTGTCGCTTCACGCTCTTTCGGCGCTAATGCCGACCATTCGTGATAACCCTGCCGTGCGGCCGCAACTGCAAGTTCGACGTCGGCATTGCCGGCACGGGCCGATTGGCCCATCACCTGTTCCGTCGCCGGCGAGAGCACATCAAAATACTCACCGCTCTGCGCTTTCTGGTCACGACCGCCGATCAGCAGATCACTTTTGTGAAAGTCAGGCATCATCTAACTCCGGTTTTCCGGCCACGCCGATAATGCGGGTACCGCGGAAAAACTCGAAGGTTTCTACAACACCTTCGTCGCCGAGACCACTTAGCCCCCAGGCCGGACGCGGGGCCATCGGGTTCAGATTCAGCATGCTCACCGCGTTAATCTTGATATTACCTGCACGGATGCCGCTGGCGACCGTCCACGCATGAGGCTCCGCACCAAACACATAGGCTGCCAAGCCAAAGGGCGTACCGTTAGCCTGTGCAACTGCCTGGGCATCATCGGAAAAGGTATGCACCGTCGCAACCGGACCAAAGATCTCCTCGCTGGCCTGCGCTGCATCAAGCCCGGTAATCAGGGTAGGCGCGATAAAATAGCCAGCCAGATCCGGCAGCGCACTCCAACTGCGCGCGGTACCGCCGATGCTCTCGTAGTGAGCCACCGCCTGCTTGATAAGTTCATAGTGGCCTTTGTGGACAACCGGCCCCATATCGCTATCGACGTCCAGCACATGCCCAAGTCGTATCTGCGACAGCCGACTTGCTATAGCCTCAAGTAGCGTATCGGCGATCGATTCGTGAACCAGCAGACGACCCAGCGCCCGACACCACTGCCCGTTCAAGGTGGTCAGCCCTGCCACCACACCATCTGCTGCTGCCTCGACGTTGGCGTCTTCAAGCACCACGATCGGGTTGTTTCCACCGAGTTCAAGCTGAGCCGGTTTGATATCTTTTGCACATGCACTGGCAACGGCTCTGCCGCCCTGCAGCCCACCGGTAAATGACACCGCGGCGATTCGGGAATCTTCCACCAATGCCGCACCGGTAGTCCCATTGCCGTGTACTAATTGAAAGACACCCGCCGGCAAACCAGCTTCGGCGACAGCCTCGGCGATCAGCTGGCCCGATTGAGGCGCCCATTCCGAGGGTTTCACAATCACCGGGCAGCCAGCGGCGAGTGCCGATGCGAGCTTGTGGCAGGTAATGCCGGAGGGCGCATTCCATGGCGCAATAATTGCGGCGGGGCCCAACGGCAGGCGCTCTACAATTACCTCGCCATGTGGGCCATCAAAAGGCTTTCGCACTGGCGGGTTGCGCAACAGTGCCGACGCGGCCTTGAAAGCCAACACACAAATCTGAGCCACTTGCGACGTTGTTTTTAACAACACGCCCGTGCACGCGGCATCGGCTTCTGCAATTGCTTCGATGCGCGTTGCAATAGCGTCTGCAATCGCGTCCAGTTTTGTCGCCCGTTCGCTGTTAGCCAGTGCCGCCCAGTCGCCACGCAAATGTGCCGCGTGTGATGCTGCCAGGGCAGCTTCTATCTGCTGCGGATCGCTGGCCATCTGATGAAACAGCGGCGTGCCTTCACTGGCGTGAAAGACCTGGCTATCCAGCCTCTGCGCCGGTGCCTGCCAGGTGTCATTGATATAGTTTGTCAGGGGCATCGGATCAGCCTTTACCGAAGGCGTTCTGTTCCTCGCCTTCGATCACCAGGCTGGCGGTATCCAAGCGGCCCTTCTCAGCCGGGAAGGCTTGCACCAGCCCCATTGCCAGATCACGCAAGGCACGCGAATAGGGCGTGCTGAACATGGTGCCGGAAGTCCCGGCACACTTCAGCGCTGCAATGGCAACCTGGAAACTGTGCTCAGCAATCTGGCCCTTACAGGTTCGCCAGAATTTAACCACCTCGTCTTTGGACACCATCGGCGGTTCGCTGCTTTCAATCTGAATCTGGCGACGCGCCCACAACAAAGCCGTCTGCAAGTTAGCGTACATCTCGCCAATGATCTGCTGCTGGTAAGGGCCAGTGCCGACCGGCTTACCGGTGTCGACGAATTTCTTGTCCTTCATCAATTTGACGGCAGACTGGTAGGCCGCAACAGCGCCGCCCATGTAGATTACTGACGCTGCTACCTGATTGCCCACAAAACTTGAACGGCTCATCTGGCAGCTGCGAGCAAAGGCGCCCGGGATACCCAACGCATCGTCATCCGCCACAAAAACATCTTCCAGCACCAGCCCTTCAGTGGCGGTACCACGCATACCCATGGCATCCCACTCAATCCGTCCGCGCGTGCCCTTGGCATCGCGATTGACAATAAAAGTGCTCAGCGCGCTTGCATCGCTAATACCTTTTAGCGCAGCAGTGACCAGATACTGATCCGCAACACCTGTGGCACAGCCAAAGGATTTTTCACCGTTCAGCAGCCAGCCCCCATCGACTTTCTCAGCCTGCGTGGTGATGGTGATTGCTGAGTGCTCCGACTTTACCGATTCGCTGGCATAGTTAGCCAACCACTTGGCGTCTCGGCCCATGGTGTAAAGCACTTTTTCGGCAAAGGCTTTTACCTTGGGCGCCTCTTCCGCGTTAAAGAGCCCTTCTTCTAGCGCTGACAGCGCCAGCGTGCCGCGAGAAGCGGAGGTGTTGTGAAAGAAGTACGCCAAACCTGTGGACGGGCATACCGTTCCAATCGCAAAACAGGCTGCGGCCCAGTCGCGCAAACCGCCACCCAGGCCGCCGTACTGTTTGGGTACTACCAATCCAAGCAAGCCTGCATCGGCCAGCAATCTGACGTTGTCGGGGTTGAACCGACCTTCCTTGTCGGTGGCCGTGGCACGCTCGCGCAAAGTTGGCAGGATGCTCTCCACGCGTTCAGCGCGTTCGCGCTCCTCTGCCGTCATGTCTTCAACGAGAAGTTCTGAAATCATTTTGCTCATGGGTGTTCCTCTGAATCTTATTCCGGGCGTAGGAAACCTTCCCTCACCCCGACCCTCTCTCTGAGGGAGAGGGGGCGCAATGTTCTACTGTGGCGTAATCATCTCCCTCCCTCAGGGAGAGAACCGGGTGAAAGTGGTGTTTAAGCACTCACCTCACGCAGAGCAGCAATCTGCTTGTCTGCCGCCTCTTGCCCCACCAACGGGCCAATGCGCTGCCAAACTGGATCAACTTCGGCATTAAAAATTGCGTACTTATTGCGCTTGTCGCGCGCCGCAAGCTCTTGCGGCGTGACATCTTCCAACGCCTGCGCAGATACACCTTTCATCACCAACTCAAACCAGTGATCGAGATAGGCGTCGACTGCGACCTGAATTTTCTCAAACGCTTCAGGCGTGGCGCGGTTGGCCAACATCCAGGGCGACATGATGGCGTACTGGCGCGGCGACAGGTGCGCCGGCTCCAGACCTTCAATTTTACGGGCTTGTTCGCAAACCTCTGTCAGGGGCTGATAGACCTCATTGAGATAATTCAAGCGCGACCCGATATCGAGCCGCGGGATAAGATCCAGGTGAAAAGCGTGGTGCTCGCCGGCCTGAACCGAGTCAACCGTATAGTGCGGTACCGGACTGTCGGAGGGGGTAAACGCAAATACCATATGCGAATCGAGCTGCATCGCCGGCACCACGATGCTTGAGGTCAACACCTGAAAGAGCGGGCCACCAGTAAACTTTCGCATTCCGCCAACGCTGCCCTCATGCATTGGCAGGTGACTTTCCAGCGGCAGAAACGGTCCGCCTTCCTCGTTCAATACCTCAGTCATACCGAAGGTATCAACGATACGGTTCAGTACGTGGTCGTGCAGGGCTTTGGGCAATGAAGTCATCGATCGTCCTTACTGTGACAACAGTGGCTGTAGCAAATGCCAGGGCCGACTGTTGATAACATGGGTGCGGAGGGAAACCACTTTGTTCTCGGCATTCTTCGGGTGCAGTGTTACCTGCGTAACACCCGCGTCAGCCGCTGCATAGGTCATCATGGGATAGGTCAGCACGCCATCAAACTGGCGGGTTTTCCACTCACCAAAAATTGTAAAATCTTCGTGTAGGGCAGCGCTAAAACTCGCACCAAGTTCACCGGGCTGCATCGCAGCCAACAAGTTCACGCGGTTCTCGCCAGCGCGCTCAATCAAACCGGTGGTCAGCTCCCAGCTCTCCAGTGGCGCCAGTGGCACGGCCACAACATCTGCGCCCTGCATAGCAATCAAACGGAAGCTTTCCGGATACAGGGAATCGTCAGTGCACAGCAGGCCCAGACGGCCAAACGGCGTGGCGTAGGTATCAAAGCTGTCACTCAAAACCGACCAGGAGAATCGTTCGCTGTAATGAACCTGGCCCTGACGTGCCAACAATCCCTGACTGGAGATCGCGACAGCACAATGCTGCCTACCCGCCTCTGCCGGCAGCACCAGAGAGGTGGTAACAATAGCGTCGCCAGCCACCGCACTCAGGCTATGAATAGCCTGTTGCGATTGCTCAAGCGCGGCATCCGAGGCCGCATCGTCAATGCAGAACAAAGGCGGCAAGCTAACAAGTGCCGCGCCATCGGACACCGCGGCCTGCACCTTCTGGGCCGCCTCATCCAATACCTGAGATCCCACACTCGATAGCTGGATCAGCGCAGCGTTCAAATCCTTCGCCCCGGTAAATTCGGGCTCTGGCTGATTCTCCGGGTTTTCACCCAAGGATTTATAGAGCTCAGGGCGGCGGCTCGCGAAAATATCGGTGCCATCCGGGCGCAATTTATTGCGGGCGGCGGCGGGTTCAATTTCCGCAAAAACCACTTCTTCTTCGCGGGTTTTCGCCATTGCGAGAACCGTACCGTCGGGCGCAACAATCTGACTTTCCCCAGCACCATTTAAGAACTCGACCGGGATATTGGTGGCTGCGCTAATGCCTTCCATCATGGCCTCAGGAACCAAAGGCCCCACTTTATTAGCAGCAACCACAAACACCTTGTTCTCTGCGGCGCGGACTGGAATATGGAGAGAGCCTTCGTCCGGTGCAAACGAATTGAGGCTGTTGAGCATGATGTCAGCGCCACGCAGCGCCAGGCACCGCGGTGTCTCATTGATGACACCGTCCATGCACATGTAGAGCCCCAGACGTCCCAACTCGGTATCGATTACCGCACCAGGTTCAGTGGCTCGTTCCAGAAAATCATTCTCATGACCAATTAGCACCTGTTTGTCGCTGAGACCGAGAAGTTCACCTTCGCGAGAGTACA
This sequence comes from Litorivivens sp., assembly GCF_057445395.1. Classification (NCBI taxonomy): domain Bacteria; kingdom Pseudomonadati; phylum Pseudomonadota; class Gammaproteobacteria; genus Litorivivens; species Litorivivens sp. Next base: position 2,545 of record NZ_JBVBUV010000013.1, on the reverse strand, counting down.
ACAGGTTGCTGCCAGTCACCTTGCCATTGTCACGCTGCAAGGTAACGCCAACCACCACAAAGGCATTGATCTGGCGAGCCTTGTCAGCAATGGCTTTGAGAAAATCACCTTCGAGCTGCAGCGATACACCAAAGCAGTGATCTGCATCGTCATACCAAGAGAGATGGTTACAGAACTCAGGCAGGACAACGATATCAGGATTCTGCTCAGCAGCTTTATCCAACACTCGTAAACAGCTTGCCAGATTGGTTTCGATATCGCTGCCCACATGAAACTGGGCAGCAGCGGCTTTTATGCGTTGTGTCACGTCCCGCATCCTATCCATCGGTGGAGTGGCAATAACCACTCCATCTCATTAAAAGTAGGTGTATTTGATGGTGGCGCCGAAGCTGCGACGAGAGCCCATACCCACCATGTACTGGTTGAATACGCCGATCACAAAGGCACTTGCCGGATAGTTTTCGTCAGTAATGTTCTTACCCCAAAAACTGATATCCCAATGATCGTTTGGCCCGAGCGCATTCAGCGACAGGTTCATCACGGTGCGCGCAGGAACCCACCCCAGGTTAAGCGGCGTCAGGAACTGCTTGGACTGATAGTTGGCATCAAGACGTCCGGTCAACAGCCAGCCAGAATCTAAATCCTGCTGCACATTAATGCCTATTGAAGCCTGCTCTTTAGAACCGCGGGCAAGCTGATTACCCCCCACTTCGCCATCAGTGGGACAGGTCACGCCGTCACAACCAACACCGGTTGAAGCGTCCTGACGACCCGGCGAATATTTCACCCCGTCGTCGTAGGTGGCGTCGTTGTATGTCAAACCAACATCAACTGAGAAGTTGCGGTTAAACCGATAAGCCGCTTCCAGTTCGATACCAAGGCTGGTTGCGTTACCGATATTGGTCACCACGTCTGAAGAAGACAGCGAAGCCTCTTGCGGTGGTACCGAACCTTGCAGGCCGGTCCAGTCGATGTAGAACAGGGCGCCATTCAAGGTCAATGCGGCGTCTAGCAATTTGTTCTTGCTGCCAATTTCGTAAGTCCAGTTGGTTGCTTCATCGTACACCAGCTGACTCTTGCTCTCTGCGTTGTTGAAGCCGCCAGTTTTCAAACCCTTGGCCACCGAGAAATACACCATCTGATCGTCGTTAAGACTCCAGTTAACAATGCCACGGGGCGTGAAGTACAAAAACTGCTCGTCGTCTTCCGGCACGATAATCGAGCTGGTCACGGTATCCGCCAGACCCGGCACGACGGGATCTTCCGGCAGACGATAGGTAACCGACTCACCAAACGCCAGACCAAAGGGGTCCGCATGACGGAACACGTATTTGTCTTCGTGAGTCAGACGACCTTCGAAGGTCATATCGATGTTATCGCGCACCAGGTATGAGGTTGAAAAGAATAGTGCAATGATTTCATCTTCAAAGCTTGTATCTTCCAGGCGAGTGTTGGCGTGCTGCCGAGTAACCTGGTCGTAAACAATACCGGTCGTCAAACGGCCTGGATCTGGCACAGCTGAAGACGGCGTAGACATTGGCTCTGAACAATTCTGACGCTGCTCTTCCGTGAAAGGAGAACACACGTCGCTAATGAATACGGTTGAATGCTCGCGGTCTTCTGTTTTTGAGTAGTACGCACCCAGACTCATTCGGTAGCGATCGCCGCTGTCGAAATCAAAGCGCAGTTCGTGGGAGAAAGACTCCAGCACGGAGTTTGGCCGACCACTAAAAGTATTTGCGTACTTGTAGCCGTTCGGGTTCTGATTGTCTGCCGCGTTGAGCACGAAGTCCGCCGCAATACTACGCCCCACCAGGGGGTCTTCGCCGCCGGGGCCACCGGTGGAATAGGTTTCGTGATCCGCATAACCAAACAGGTAGTGCGCACTCCAGCTCTCGCTGAGCTCATAGTCAGCAGTAAATGTTACGACCTCTGTTGTCGCCACCTGACCGATACCGCGCGGGTCAATTAGAATACCATCTTGAGTTCTAGGGCCTTCCGCGCCCGCCGCTGTGGTTGGCAGCTCGCCGCACCAAGCCGAATATCCAGAATGTGCGGCTGTTGGAGAGGGGTTACCGATATCGTTAACGGTGCGCCAGTTACAGTTCAAATCCAGCTGATCGTCAAAGCGCATGCCAAAGCGTGCGACGTTTACACCAGAAATGCTGTAGCCTGCGCCTGTTTCTTTCTCTGCGTTATTTTTGTAATAGCTCGTGCGCAACATTAGTGCATCGGTTGGCTCATATGCCAGCATCAAACTGTAGATTTCATCATCCCAGCCACCCAGGTTACCCGTGGTACTCGGCCCAGAGGGGTCTGCATCCGCCATGGGGTGATCATTCTTGGTATGACCATCGTATTGAGAGAAACCAAAGGTAGCTTTAGCAAGCAGCCGGCCGTCCAATGCTATCGGACCATTAAAACTCGCTTTCACATCCTGGCGTTCGTTATCCCCCACAGTGACCGCGATATAGGCTTCGGGCTCAGCTTTTGGCTTTGCCGTAATGTAATTCACCGCACCGGCAAATGCGTTGCGCCCAAATAG
>NZ_JBVBUV010000012.1:0-72997 GCF_057445395.1 Litorivivens sp. | reverse complement strand
CGGTATTAGCTTATATCTCGCCCATACACATGTACTTGAGCGACATGTACTCGTCGATGCCGTAGTGCGAGCCTTCGCGGCCAAAACCGGACTGTTTGACACCGCCAAAGGGTGCCACTTCGTTGGAAATGATGCCTGTGTTGATCCCCACCATGCCGTACTCCAGCGCTTCGGCAACGCGCCAAACGCGGGAAATATCGCGGCTGTAGAAGTAGCTGGCGAGACCAAACTCGGTGTCGTTGGCCATCTGAATGACCTCATCATCGCTACTGAAGCGGAACAGCGGCGCAACCGGCCCGAAGGTTTCCTCGCGGGCAATCAGCATATCCTGAGTCACATCGGCCAGCACGGTGGGCTCAAAGAAGTTATCGCCCAAGGGCAGGCGTTTTCCGCCAAACAAGGTGCGAGCACCTTTGGACAGGGCATCAGCGATATGTTCTTCAACCTTGTTGACCGCCGCATTGTCAATCAGCGGACCCTGCGTTACACCCTCGTCGGTTCCATTGCCGACCTTCAACTGACCCACAGCCGCCGCCAACTTTTCAGCAAAGGCATCATAGACCTTGTCATGCACATACAGACGATTGGTACACACGCAGGTCTGGCCTGCATTGCGATATTTGGATGCAATCGCGCCCGCCACTGCCGCGTCGAGATCGGCATCTTCAAATACGATGAATGGCGCGTTACCGCCCAGCTCCATGGACAATTTTTTCAGCGTCGGGGAGCACTGCTCCATGAGCACACGGCCCACTTCGGTGGATCCGGTAAAAGACAGTTTCTTGATCACCGGGCTATTGGTCAGCTCACCACCAAGCAATCGAGACTTGCCGGTAATCACATTGAATACGCCTGCAGGAATACCCGCCTCGTCAGCCAGCACCGCCAGTGCGAGTGCGGTCAACGGCGTAGCATCTGCCGGGCGCACGATCATTGAGCAGCCCGCCGCCAGTGCTGGGGCAGCCTTACGCGTAATCATGGCCGCCGGAAAATTCCACGGGGTAATTGCTGCACAAACACCAATCGGCTCTTTGACCACTACCAGTCGTTTGTCACCTGCCGGGCTGGGTATAACGTCACCATAGGTGCGCTTGCCCTCTTCCGAAAACCATTCGATGAAAGAAGCTGCGTAACCCACTTCCCCCTTGGCTTCTGCCAGAGGCTTGCCCTGCTCAGCCGTCATGATTTTTGCAATATCATCAGCGTTGGCAGTGATCAGGTCGAACCACTGTCGCAACAGACCGCAGCGCTCTTTCGCCGTAAGTTTTTTCCAGCTGCGATAGGCTGTATCTGCTTGTCCAATTACGATTTGGGTTTGTGCAGCGCTCAGCTTGGGGACACTGCCCACCCGTTCTCCGGTCGCCGGATTGAAGACCTCCGTCACCTCACCAGTATCACCGTCAATCCACTGGCCATTGGCATAGGCCTGATTTCTCAGCAAGTCGGGTTTTGCGAGCGAAAGCATGGGGGTGTCTCCAATTAAAGCCTGCGAGCAGGCTGACAGGTCAGCGAGAGAGTTTCTGTAAAATGCCTCCCCTGACCCGGCTCTTTTTTGTAGAGCGGGCTGAGTCAGGGAAAGGTTTCAGCCCAACAGCGATTTCAGATCGACTGTCTCATCCGACAAGGTCGCGGCATCAGACTTAACACGACCAGCCACCAGTTTCTTGGCAATCATGAAATCCTTGGGCCGGTTTACGGTGTCGGCAGAAATAATGACGCCGTTAGCCAGATAAAAGGCCGAAAAGTTGTTGTCTTCCATCGAGCCACGAATAACCACTTCTTCGTAACCCTGATTGATACCGACCATCTGCAGCTTCAAGTCATACTGATCAGACCAGAACCAAGGCGCGCCGTTGTGCTGAGCCTCTTTGCCACAAATAGTCGCCGCGATCACACGCGCGCCTTCAGAGGCATTGGGCACCGATTCCAAACGGATGCGACGCAGCAGGAAACCGTGATCGTGGTTGGCGCAATCGCCGGCAGCAAAAATATCCGGATCGCTACTGCGGCACTGCAAATCAACCAGAATGCCGTTGTCTACGTCGAGACCCGCAGCTTCGGCCAACTCGGTGTTGGGAATCAGACCAATGCCGACGATAATCACGTCAGCCTGCAGGCGGGTACCATCGGCCAGCACGACGGTTTCAACCGTGTCGCCGCCTTCCAGTGCTTCCACACCAGCACCCAGCTTGATATCCACACCTTTGGCGCTGTGCACACCGTAGTAATATTCCGACAGCTCAGGGCCGGTAACGCGGGCCAGCAGGCGAGGCAGCGCCTCGACCAGCGTCACATTCAGCTCTTTCTTGATGCCAACAGCAGCAGCTTCCAGACCAATATAACCACCACCGATAATCAACAGCCTTTTGCCTGGCTGAAACTGCGCCTTGAGGCGCTCGATATCCGCGATGGTGCGCACATAGTGCACATTGGGCTTTTCGGCGCCGGCCAGCGGCAAGCGGCGGGCGTGGCCACCGGTACAGAAAGCCAGCTTGGTATATTCAATGACTTCGCCAGTATCAAGCGTGACGGTATGGGCGGCGCGGTCAATACTTTCCACCCGCACGCCAGTCTTCACGTCCACGTTCTGCTTTTCGTAGGTGGATGCCGGCTTGATGTAGAGCTGAGCTTCGCTCATTTCACCGGAAAGGTAGGCTTTGGAAAGGGGCGGACGCCGGTACGGCAATGCAGGCTCTTCGCCAATTAATACGATGCGACCCTCGAAGCCCTGCTGACGCAAGGCCGTTGTCATGTCGCCACCGGCCTGACCCGCGCCGATAATAACAACGGTTTCGCTCACAACTGGCTCTCCGGCAGATGAATCACAACGCCGTCCAACTCATCTTTCATGATGATCTGGCAGCTCAGGCGACTGGTAGGCTTGGGATCAATCAGGCCATCGAGCATGTCCACTTCGAGCTCATCCGGCTGACCGGTTTTAGCTGCCCAGGCGTCGTCCACAATGCAGTGACAGGTCGCACAGGCACAGCCACCACCGCAGTCGCCCAGAATGCCGGATACGCCATTGTCGATAGCGGCCTGCATGAGGTTATCGCCGTTTTCTACATCTACTACGGTTTTTTCGCCATCAAAGCTGACGTACGTTACTTGACCCATGAGCCTTTACTCCACACTGCACCATCGAGGATGGCTGTTATTCATGATTCCAATTTGCGCCGCGCTGACGATCAGCCGGGCTCGTAGGCGCAAAATAGTAGCAAGTTCGCCCACCATGTCCACTAAACTACCTGTAAGACTTTACCTGACGGGCAATGGAGCTATTACAGCGCTACAATCCGATTTATACCCGCCCTACTACCGGCAGCAAAGCGCCAGTGACCGCTTCTGCGCGAGAGCTCAGCAAAAACAGAATGACATCCGCCAACGCTGCCGGCGTCACCCAAGTTGAAAAATCTGCGTCAGGCATGGCATCGCGGTTAGGTTTGGTATCAATAATGCTGGGCTGAACCGCATTCACCGTGATATTGCGCGATTTTAGTTCCTCGGCTAATGCCTCGGTCAGGCGAGATACACCAGACTTGGACGCCGCGTAGGCACCGAGCCCCATATCTGCTTTGACCGAACCGGCAGCACTGATATTGACGATCCGGCCACCACTAGCCGGAATATGCGGCAGTGCGGCTTTACTGGCATTGACGGCGGTGCGAACATTCAGTTTGTAGAGAAAATCCCAGGTATCAATGGAACCTTCTTCCACAGTTTCCCAAGCGAAACCGCCGGCAACATTTACCAGCGCATCAATGCGCCCGGCTTTTGCGGCAATAGCGGCGAAGGCCTTACTGGTGGCCTCTGCATCGCTGAGATCCAGTGCCGGTGTTGCTTCCACTCCGGCTTCTGGCTGACCATCCACCACATCGACTGCATATACGGTAGCGCCGGCTTTCGCCGCCGCACCCGAGACTGCACGACCCAGCGAACCCAGTGCGCCGGTAACCACTACTACCTTGTCTTTTAATTCCATAAGAACCTAGCTTTCCGTCGGAGCACCGAGGTATTTATCCATTTCCCGATGCATGTTCATGATCATTTTCTCATAGTTCTCAGCAAGCCATATCTGCTTGCAACCCAGAGAATGCAGACCCTTCTGCATACGGGGGATGTTACCAAGATCCTGACGAGGAATCTCCAACACCTGTTCGGGGTTCATGTAATCAGTGACATCTTCACGAATCGCGCGCGGCACAGCTTCGTCAGCCGGGTAGGTTTTTGTCGACAGAATTTCGAAGGTACATTTGTCCGGATCACGCGCATCGGGCATCACCCGGTAGATCATGGCATTGCCCGCATTGGGCAAGATCAAAAGATTCGGAAAGATAAAAAACTCACCGCCCCACATGCCCAACACTTCCGGCTCCGGTTTCGGCATGGGGCGCTGCTTTTTCGCGGCGTCGGTATATAGCGCCTTCACAAACTCCGCACCGAGTGACGAGCCTTCAGGAATTGGCTTGCCCTTGAGAGAGCGGGCAATCTCAACATCGGCTTTTAATACCTGGGCATCCATTCCTTCGGCCAATAGATTCAAGCGATCCGCCATCGCGTCTACTGGATCGACCCCGTCCGGGTAGTTGGTTTTGCCCTGCATGGCCGTGTTCTTTCCTGCATAAAACCGGCCATGACCATAGGGAAAAGCATCCGTAGTAATATTATGGTGAGTGAACTCAACCTCTGCATTCGGATCATCACCGTACACAACCGCAGCGGCCTTCACCTCCAGCTGGGGGTGAGTCGCCGGAACATGATAACCTTCAAAGAAAGCCTCTTGCGCCACTTTCCAGTTAGCCGGTACGGCAATGCCTTTCCACCAGTAGTTGCGCATCTCACCAATGGCAAGATCTTCCAGCAACTGTTTTACCGGTGAGATAAAGTCGTCAAACGGAATCGGATTCTTATCAAAGTTGATAAAAACAAAACCGGCAAAGACCACATGCTGCACTTCACGCAACGCAACGTCTTTGTCCTCGAGCTTACCGCTCTTGAACTCGTGACGCTCGAGCACAAACTGATTGTTACCCTGCAAATCCCAGCGCCACCCGTGAAAGGGACAAATGATGCGATCCTTTTCAAAATGACCGCAGCCCCCGTCTGACAATGCGGTGCCCCGGTGTGGACAGACATTGTGAAAAGCTTTGATCGTGTCGTCGTCGACCCGCACGATAATGACCGACTGATCACCAATCGTGTAAGTGGTGTAATCGCCCCGCGCCGGAATCTCATCCAATCGCGCAGCCGCCTGCCAGACCTTGGTCCAGAGCTGTTCAAACTCCAGCTTCAGAAAGGCGGGGTCGGTATATCGCCCGGTACGAATACCGTGCGACAACAAACGCCAGCTTTCGGGCCATTCGGCCCCGGTCTTTTCAGCAGCTATCAGGGTCATTTCACACTATCTCCGCAATCAGCGATCCCACATCGTAGGCTTCACCCGTCTCAGCGATGATTTTCAGCTTGCCAGAGGCAGGCGCTTCAACTTCCTGAACTGATTTATCCAGCTCCAGGGTGTACAGCAGCTGACCTTCTTTCACTTCTTCGCCGTCGGCGACCAGCCATTCGGTCAGGGTAGCTTCCTGCGTAGAAAAGCCGATGGAAGGAATGCGAACTTCTGTGCTCATGATTTATTTCCCTTCAAGAGTTTCACGAATGGCCTTTTCAATATCGCTGGCCTGATAAAGGAATGCGCCGTGTTCCAGCTTGCGTGCAAAAGGTACCGCACAATCGGCAGATGCTACGCGCTTGATCGGCGCCTTCAGATTGCCAAAGCAATGTTCTTGCAGACGTGCCACAACCTCGGCGCCCACACCAAAGCTGCGAACCGCTTCATGGGCAACGACAGCTCGGCCGGTTTTGTTGACCGACGCAACGATGGTGTCAGTATCGAGCGGAGACACGGTACGCAGATCGACAATCTCAACGGAAATGCCATCAGCCTCCAGTTTGTCGACCATTTTGCGCATGTCTTTCAGCGGGCGACCGTAGCTAATAAAGCTCACGTCCGTGCCTTCTTTCTCGACATTAGCCTTGCCCAGCGGAATGCTGTAATTGGCAACCTCCGGCGCCGGGCCTTTGTCGGCGCGGGTCAGGGCGTCTTCGATAAACAGGCAGGGATCGGGATCATCAATACAGGCGCGCAGCAGACCCACTGCTTCGGCTGGCGTTGATGGAATAACTACTTTGATACCCGCAGTGTGGCAAAACCAGGCTTCCAGCATATCTGAATGCTGACCCGCCGCGCTCATACCTGCACCCGTGCGGGTACGGATGGTTATCGGCACGTTGGTCTGACCGCCAGACATAAACCGCAGCTTAGCGGCGTGGTTTACGATCTGATCCATTGCCACGGTGATAAAGTTCATCAGCATGATTTCGGCGACAGGCTTCATGCCGGCCAGCGATGCGCCAATAGCCGCCCCAACAATCGCCTGCTCGGAAATTGGTGTAGTGCGCACGCGCTCCATGCCATGTTTAGGGCCCAGACCCCCGGTTACCTTAAATACACCGCCGCCTTCTTTCTCTCCAATATCCTCACCTAGCAAAATGACATTGGGATCGGCCGCCATGGCCTCATCCAGGGCACGGTTATAGGCTTGTGTAAAAGTTATTTGATCGCTCATGGCTTAGGCGGCTCCGTATACGTCTTTTGTCACTTCGTCCAATTCGGGCTCAGGGCTGGATTTGGCAAATTCAACCGCCGCATCGAACTCTGCATTGATTTCCGCGTCGATCGCGTCCAGATCCGACTCTGCAGCAGCACCACTGTCCAGAACCTGCTGACGAATCGTAATCATTGGATCTTTCGCCATTTCAGCTTCCAGCTCTTCCTTGGGAATGTAAGGTGCCTGGTCGCCAAAGTAGTGGCCCATGTAGCGGAAAGTCATGGCCTCGATCAGGGTCGGGCCGTCGCCGGCACGAGCACGGGCAACCGCATCGCGCATCGCCGTCCACATCTCTTCAGCGTCGTTACCGTTAACCCGCACACCCGCCATGTTGGGTCCGTAGGCCACAGCGCGAGTCGCAATGCTTTCCACCGGGGTAGAGTCTTCGTAGGCGGTGCATTCCTGATAGCGATTGTTCTGACACAGGAAGATAACCGGCAGTTTCCACAAAGCCGCCAGGTTCAGTGCTTCATGGAAGGCACCGATATTGGAGGCACCATCACCAAAGGTAGCCACTGACACGCGGCCGTCACCTTTGAGTTGTGAAGCCCAGGCCAAACCGTTAGCTATAGGCATACTCGAGCCCACCACACCGGTCGTTACCATCACCCCTGTCGGCGGGTGGGTAATATGCATGGCACCGCCCTTGCCCTTACAGGCACCCGTGACTTTCATAAAGTACTCGGCGAGCAGCACATCCAGCGGCATACCCTTGGCCACCTGATCGTGAATGCCGCGATAAATGGTGCACAGGTAATCTTCGCTGTTCAGATGCACGCCCATACCGGCAGCAACTACTTCCTGCCCGCGCGGGGAGTAATACACCGGATGCATGGCGCCGGAGCGGATCAACCCACGAATTCTTTCGTCGACTATATTGATCTTACGGGCTTTCTTATAAACCTCGAGAAGATGGGCGGGTGAAAACGATTCTGTCGTACTCATTGGCTTTCTCGACTTTTGTAGTTGCTAGTAGTGGCCAAATGTATGGCTGAACAAGGCTGCGTATTTCTACTGCTAAATTCTGCTGTTAAAAGGCCACGTGAATTATGCTTGTGTTAGACTTCGTATTGTTCAACAATGCTGTCCATTATGGACAGGGCTGTTGGGAATGTAAAGTGCCCGCCAGCCCAGTATGCAGATGTGTTCATTAAAAGATAGACAGCCTCCACGGAGACTGCCAGTGAGCACTCAATATATTCTTCAAAAACATAGCGTTACAAACATTATTAAACGATTGCACCCCAGCAGAATACGCATCAGCGGGGGCGCAAATCAGCCCGCCGAGGGCACCCGGAACACTTTGCCGCAAGGCAGCGAAATTTGACCAGCGCCACACGGAGCACACTATGTCCACAGCCAAAGCCATGAGCCCAGCGGTCGAAAAACCAGCGCATATTCCCGATGAACTGGTATTCGACTTTGACTACTACGCCGACCCCGGCCTGCTTGCCAAAGGCCACGATCGCGCCCTGGAAATAGTGAAAGAAGCGCCGCCCATTTTCTGGACACCGCGCAATGACGGCCACTGGATGCTGATGGGCCATAAAGCCGTGTTCGAAGGCTCCAAAGCAACCGATCTGTTCAGTAATTCTCCAATCCCGTGGGAAGACCTGCAGGCCATACTGAATGATCTGCCAGAAGACCAGAAGCCGCTGATCCCCTCCCCCATCACGCTTGATCCGCCGTTGCACACTGCGTTGCGTCTGCCCCTGCAAAAAGCCTTCTCGCCCAAGGCGATGAAAGCTATAGAAACCGATATCCGCAAACTCGCCAGCGACTTGGTGGCTTCGGTCAAGGACAAAGGCGGCTGCGAGTTTATGTCCACCCTCGCAGAGCCGCTGCCAGTTACCGTGTTCCTGAAAATGTTTGGTCTGCCCACTGAGCGACAGGGGGAGTATCGCGCGTTGGTAAAAGAGCACCTGGCCTCCACCGATTTTGATCCGGGCGCAGTACAAGCGCGACTACGCAAGGTTGCGAACATCATGCGCGACACGATTCTTGAGCGTAAGGAAAACCCGCAGGACGATGTGCTTTCGATGCTCTGGGCGACCGAGATTGACGGCAAGCCCATGACGATGCACCAAATAGAGAGCTATGGCGTCATGATATTCGTTGCCGGTCTCGACACCGTCATGAACGGCATGGGACTGGGCGCCATTCACCTGGCCAAAAACCCCGAATTCCAAAATAGCCTGCGCGCAGATCCGAGCAAGGTTGCACCGGGCAATGAAGAAATGTTGCGGCGTTATACCTTTACTCTACCTGTGCGTTTTCTCACGCAAGACACTGAGTTTCAGGGCGCGCCCATGAAGAAAGGCGAAAAGGTAATTTTGATGCTACCCGGCGCTGATCTCGACCCAAGCGTTTACGCCGAGCCCGCTACGTTCAACACTCAGCGCGAGTCCGTCCACATCGCTTTTGGCGTCGGCCCCCATCGCTGCCTGGGCTCTCACCTGGCGCGAATTGAAATGAACGTGCTTTATGAAGAAATGTTGAAAGGTCTGCCTGAGTTCCGGCTCGACCCAAGCAAACCCGTGCAATATCACGGCGGCCCGGTATGGGGTCCGGAACAGGTTCACCTGGTTTGGTAACGCTGCACCTCGGCACCCCCTGGGTGCCGTCTTCTCTCTTTGCTATAACGCCCCGTTCTCGAGTGACGCAAGACACACTGCACTGAATCACCACAGAGGCTTCGAAATCTGCCACTACTGAAGTAGAGTGACAAACACAACACCAAAAACGACGTATCCGATCATGATAGATGCCATCACCACCCCCCTTGAGGACTCTTCCATTGACGGTATCACCTACCGCAATGTGCCAATCAGTTTTCGTAGTCGTATGATCGTTGCGCTAATGCGGCTGATCGCCAAGCCCATGCTGGCGCGAATGTCGCGCGCTACACCGGACAAACTCGGCAAAATACAGCTACGGGTTGCCTCGCTGGTGTGGCCAGACATCGAGGACATGCCGATACGTTATGACATCGTCGGCAATGTGCCGGGGCACGTATTTGGCGATATCAGCCAGACCAGCAAGCCCCTGGTATTGTGGCTTCATGGCGGCGCCTTCTTCCTGCCAGCCGCCCCCAATGCCCATCTGAGCATGGCCGCCAGGCTGTGCAAAGCCATTGGCGCTGTCGGCTTTATGCCCGACTACCGCCTGGCACCGCTCAACCCTTTTCCTCGCGGCCTGAACGACTGCGAAGCAGCCTATCAGGCAGTGCTTAATGCTGGCTTTGCGCCCTCGCGCATCGTGCTCGGCGGAGATTCCGCTGGCGGCAACCTGCTGTTCGGTCTACTGCAACGGCTTCGCAACAACAGCCTGCCTATGCCTGCTTGCGCGATCCCGGTGTCACCGGCCACTGAACTGGGTCGCATTCACGGCCCAAGCTCCCGCCATCAACTGGTAAAACGCGACCCTTTATTGCCGCTAGCCGCCCTGGTCAATGTGACCGCCATGTATTGCGGTGAACACGACAGCGCAGACCCCGAAATTTCACCGCTCTATATGGACTGCCAGGATCTGCCGCCAATGTTTTTCCTGTGTAGCAGCAACGAAATACTCATGGACGAGTCCGTGCTGTTGGCCCGACGGTGCCAAGCAGCAGGCGTCGATACCACTTGTCACGTATGGCCGGTGTTACCTCACGCCTTTCCACTCTTTGCGGATGTGTTTCCAGAAGCCCGCCAGGCCTGCGAAGACATTGCCGCCTTTGCTCGGCAGCACCTTGCCGGCCAATGACGTCAGGAGAGTGTTAAAGCGACGCCCAGCAGCGCGTCAGCGGTCAGCTCTGGCTCAGAGATCATCAGGTCGTGTCCGGTATTAATTTCCCAAAATCGCCCTTGGGTAAACTCACGGATCTGCTGACGAATCTCATCCGTCAAGCTATCGATCTGCACGGCGCTGAAAACAAAAGAAATGGGGATTGCTCGCATCTCCGCCTCGTTGTTAAGCACCAGCTGTTGCTCGAAACAACGCCAGGGATGAGGGGTCAACTTAGGCTTCATCCAGGCAATCTGATCTGGGTCTGTCACGCCATAGAAACCCATGGGATCATCACCGGGAAACAGCACCAACTCCATACCGTCGACCACGCGCATCTTTTCCCGAGCTGCCAGGATTACCTCGCCGGCATGATCAACTAGCGACTGTCCGTTTTCGGGAAAAGCGGCATCCAGATATACCAGATTGGCAATGCGATCGGTGACACGGTCGGCAACTCCGGTGATCACCATGCCGCCGTAGCTGTGTCCCACCAGAATCACGTTGTTCAAATCTTCAAACTGAATCAGCTTTACGATATCCGTAATATGCATATTCAGATCGACAGCATCACTCAACAAGTGTTCGCGATCAGCAAGCCCGGTCAACGACGGCGCATACACTTCGTGTCCCTGTGCCCGAAGAATTTTCGCCACGCTCTGGTAGCACCAACCGCCGTGCCCGCCACCGTGCACGAGTACAAATGTCGCCATCGTTGTACCTTTTATCGTTAGAGACTGTCGTTTTCTCAGAGTACGCGAACACTAAGCTGCCAAGTGTGGCATCACTTCTTCGACCGCGCGCTTCAGGTAGGTCCAGCCCAGCTCGGGCGGCACACCTCCGCAAAGGGGATGCAATGGCAACCGCCCCCAAGTCTTTATCAGTTGAAGCGCACCTTTTACATCAACCACTCGGTAGGCTCCGTTTTCTTTCTTCATATCGTCAATCGTTTTAGCCTGCGACAGACTAGCCGCTGTTAGTCCCGCCTCATTGTTCCACTCTGCATAGGACGCGGCGTCTTTCAACAAGTAGGGGCCTACCTCTTCCCAACCCTCATCCGGATTCGGGTGCACAAACACAATATTGGGCATATCCGCCGGCGGAACGATGCACATCCCAATGGGATGTCCTGCATCCTTGCAGGCTTTTTCGTACGATTCCTTGATACCTGGCGCATCTACCTGCCCCAAAAACGACAGGCCATTGCGGCCAGCGCGACGTGCCGCTGCTTTGCTGCCACCGCCCCACATGATCGGCGGGCCATCTGCGCTGAAAGGGGGCGGCGTGATGCGCGGCATGCGCGTTGCGGTTTTCGCCTCGGCGATCAAGCTAAGCACCCGAGCGAGTTTTTCGTCCGCGATTTTGCCGCGCTCACCAAACTCCAGATCAAACAGATCGTATTCTGTCTTGCGGTAGCCGAGCCCAAAGACATAACTTACTCGCCCACGACTTATGTGATCCAACATGATCATTTCTTCAACCAGACGCACCGGATCGTAGAGCGGCATCAACGTGGCCGCGATCATTATCGGCAGCTTGCTGGTGACCGCGGCCATCGAGCCTGCCAATACCAGCGGGCTCGGCATGTAGCCATCTTCTGCCGCGTGATGCTCAGACAGGCCCAACATCGCAGGCGCTTTCCCTTCAACCCACTGCGCCATCTGAATGGCACACTCGTATTGATCCGCAATTTCAGCCGGCGATTTATCCGGAACGCGCATATCAAAACGCATCATCAACATTATTTTTAGACCTCTTTGCTATACCACTCTCGCAGTGCCTTTTTATCCGGTTTGCCGACTGGGGTTTGCGGAATACTTGGTACAAACTCGATGGATTTCGGCGCCTGAAAAGAACCCTTTTTCGCCGCCACCATCTCGATAAGGTCCTGTGCATCTACCCCTTTCTCCCGGCGCAGCACGACGACCGCCTTAATGGCTTCACCCCACTTTTCATGCGGAACACCAATCACCGCCACCTGAGACACCGCCGGGTGCAAGCTAAGTATGTCCTCTATCTCTCTGGGATAGACATTAAAGCCACCAGTAACAATCATGTCTTTGGTGCGATCAATTATGCGCAGAAAACCGCCGGGGTCGCGCACTGCCACATCGCCACTGTGCAGCCAGCCTCCGTCAAACGCCTGCGCCGTAAGCTCGGGCAAATCTCGATAGCCGTTCATGATCAGTGGTCCGCGTACGCAAATCTCGCCCGGTTCACCATCAGCAACCGGCTGGTTATTTGCGCCCAGCAATTCCACATGCAACCAAGGTACGGGCCGGCCACAGCTCGCCAGCCGCTTGGGGTCATTCACGTCGTGTTCGTGTTTGCGCAACACCGTAACGCACATCGGTGCTTCCGCCTGACCGTAAAATTGCATAAACACCGGACCAATTCGCTCAATAGCTTCTTTCAGTCGCACCGGTGACATCGCAGAAGCCCCGTAAAATACGGTTTCCAGACTCGACAGATCAAATTCGTCGAAACGTGGATGATCGAGCAACGCGTAGATCATCGTGGGTACTAGCATGATAGTGTTGATGCGATATTCCTGAATGGTGTGCAGAACCTGCTCTGGATTAAACGCTGGCAACACCAGCATGGTGCCACCTCTCAACAACACCGGGATAAACATTGCAGCGCCGGCATGGCTCAGTGGCGTACAGCACAGAAACCTGGGTTGCGAAGGCCACTCCCACTCAGACATCATTAATTGAATAGTGTGCAGACCGGTGCGCTGAACACTAGCCAGAGCCTTCGGTTTGCCGGTGGTTCCCCCGGAGTAACCCAGCCTGACAATGTCATCGCCGTCCACTAGCGGCGGCACCAGCTGTTGTGGTGAAAACGTTGCCGCTAACGCGCTGAGATCTTGCGCCAGCTCACTGCCACCAAAGGCCAACAACCGCAAGCCTGGTACGGCTTCAGCCAGTGCTTTCGCACGATCCGCATAGCGCTCGGCGTCAAAGATCAACACATCCACTTGCGCATCTGTCACCACATGAAGATGATCATCAAAGCCGCCAAGCGGATGCATGGGTACATAGATCGCCGGCAGTAATTGCACAGCGTTGGCCAAGTGCAAAACTTCGGGCCGGTTGGCAGAAAGCAGCCCCAGCCGCTTTCCCTTACCCAAGCCTAGGCTGGACAGCGCCTGTACAAATCGGCTGGCTTCATCGCGCACATCGCCAACCGTCATCATCGGACCGCCGAGCAACTGTATCAGGGGGCGGGTTTCGTCCTGGTTCAGTGCATTGGCGAGAATTTCTGGCACGTATAGCGTGCGGTGGAGGGCATCCATAGCTTACCTTTTAATTGTTGTGCAACGCCGTCAAAAAGACACCACTATTTTGCCGAACTGCTTACCGCTCTCCAGATAGCGCAGCGCGTCCGGCAATTCCTCAAAGCCGTATTGACGGTCGATGACCGGTTCCAGCTTATGAAAATCGATAGCACGATTCATTAATTCAAAGTCATCGCGGCTGCCAACTGTCACCGGTGTTACATCCGCTCGCGAAGCAAACAAGGAATTGATCGACTGTGGCCATCCGGAAAGCAGCCCCACCAGCGCTACCCGGCCACCTTTCTTCACCGATTGCACCGTACGATCAATAGTGCCCGCACCGCCAAGGTCTATCGCCAGATCAACGCCTTCACCGTCTGTAAGTTCCCGAGCAGCCTTATCCCAGTCTTCGCGGCTGCAGTAATTTATGGTTTCATCGGCCCCCAACTGTCTCAACTTATCGCAGCGCTCTTGGCTGGACGAAGTCACAAAAACGCGAGCGCCAAACAGTTTCGCAAACTGCACGCCGAACACCGACACACCGCCTCCCCCCTGAAGCAACACACTCATGCCTGGATACAATGGCGCATCGCCGCACAGGGCCCGCCAGGCGGTTACCCCAGCGCACGGGAGACAGGCTCCTGCCTCATAACTCAGATGCGCGGGAAGCTTTACCAGTTCACTCTCATGCACCACCATTTGCTCGCGCATCACGCCCTGCAATGGAAAGCCAAGACTATAGGGCTTCTTGACGGTGCGAAACGGCCCGGCAACCCAATCAGGAATAAAGGTCATCGCTACCCGATCACCCACCTTTACCCGCTCCACATCTGGCGCGACTTCGACGACCTCGCCGGCGCCATCGGAACACATGATCAAGCCATCTGGACCGGGTTTGCCCAGGGCTCCCGACAACACCAGCAGATCGCGGTAATTTAATGACGCAGCCTTTATCGCTACCCGAACCTGACCGGCAGTAATATCACCAGGTTCGGCACACTCGACGATTCTCAGCGACTCGATACCTTCGTTGTCTGGTGTAATAAAGCTTTTCATATGTCTCGATTTCTACACGATCAGAGCGCATAAACATTGCATAACGACTGGTAGCTCAATATGCTGAAAGCACCACTATTAGTCAACCATGTTGAATAACAAGCTATGTGAGGTCTCCCCCATGAGCGACGATACTTTCAATCTGTCGGGCCAAATTGCTTTCGTTACCGGCGCTGGACAGGGCGCTGGGCGTGCCATTGCTTTGAAGCTGGCGCGTCACAATGTCGACGGCGTGGCCGTGAACGATTTTATGGCAGAACGCGCCGAAGCTGTCGCGCAAGAAATTCGCGATCTCGGTGTGCGCGCTATCGCGGTGCCTGCTGATGTGGGAGATCATGGGGCCATCCAGCGCGCCGCCGACCAGACCAGAGCAGAATTGGGCTCTATCACCCTTCTCATCAACAACGCAGGCAATGCCGGGCCGGATGTGACCATGCGTCCTTCCCCCGTTTTTTGGGAAACGGCACCGGAAGAATGGGACCGCTATTTTCATACCAATCTCAAAGGCGTGATGAACTGCTGCCACTGCATTATCCCGCAAATGGTTGAGCAGAAGACCGGGCGTATTGTCACTGTCGTATCAGACGCCGGGCGTATCGGCGAAGCCCGCCTGACGGCTTACGCAGCCGCCAAAGCGGCTGCCGCCGGTTTTATGCGTTCCATCGCCAAAGAAACTGGACGCTATAACATAACCGCCAACTGCATTTCTTTGTCGACACTGGAACCTGCGCTGGATGAGCCAACACTCAGCGAATTTCTGCGCAGCGATCAGGCCAAAGCCCACGTAGGCCGCTACGTTATTCGTCGCTTTGGAAAACCCGACGATGTCGCCAATATGGCGCTGTTTCTTTGCTCAGAGGCCGGCTCATGGATTACCGGCCAAACCTATCCGGTTAACGGCGGCTATTCCTTCTCTCTGTAAAGTGCAATTACTGCACCGGAGCATTCCATGATTGGCGAGAAACCGACAGACATGACATCCAAGGTAGCGATTGTTACTGGCGCTGCGTCGGGCCTGGGTAGGGCAACAGCGATAAAATTGGCGCAAGCTGGTGCGTCTGTCACTTTGGTAGACATTGATGTCGATGGTTTGCAAAGCACTGCAAAAGTCATCGCTGAACTCGACTGCAAGACACTCGTAAAACCTGTCGATTTGGCGGACCCGACCGCGCCGGCCAATATCATCAAGGACAGTGTCGACACCTTTGGTCGGCTCGATGCACTGTGTAATATCGCCGCTGTTTTCATACCCAGCCACACCACAGAAATGCCAGCGCAGCAGTGGGAGAAAACGCTAACGGTAAATCTCACCGCCCCCTTTCTGCTGATTCAGGCAGCAATTCCGCACTTGCTGACAAGCCGAGGCGCGGTGGTCAACGTGACATCCTGTGCTGCCCATGTGGGCCAGGCCTACCTCGCGGCGTACAGCGCTTCCAAAGCCGCACTTACCCAACTCACCAAATCCTTGGCCATGGAGTACATGCATCAGCCCATCCGATTCAACGCTGTAGCGCCCGGCGGCATGATGACCCCTTTAGCGATGGGTTTGCGTGATCTGAAAAGCCCGGACAGCACCCTGTTATCCCGCCTTGCACCATTGCGCGGGCTGGTCGAGATCGACGATGTTGCAACGATGGTGACTTACCTTCTTTCCGACGCCGCCCGAGGCTATCACGGCGCTGTTATCAATATAGACAACGGTATAACCGCAGGATAAACCATGAGCACTCTCGACCAACTGATCGCAAAAGACGAAATCCGTGAGCTAGCCCTGCTCTATTCGCGCGGCGTGGATCGCAAAGACGGCAAGCTTTTGCGTACGCTCTACACAGCCGATGCTACCGACACACACGGTGATACTTTTGATGGCCCCGCCAACGAATACGTAGATTTCCTGGAGAGCTGCTTTCCCTACATGCGTTATAGCGGGCACCACATCTGTAACCACCTTATTTCGGTAAATGGCAAAGAGGCCGAAGGAGAAATCTACGCGCTGGCTTGGCACCTCATACCGGACGGCAGCGACGGCTGGCTGGAAGACTTTATGTGCGTACGTTATATTGACCAATACCGTAAAGAAGAAGATCGCTGGCGATTTGCCAAACGTGTAGTCACCTACGATTTACGCAGCCGCAAGCCCGCCGATCCCTTAAACGGTGATCCACTGAGCCTCGAACCCAGTTATACTATGCTCACCAGCCAGCTGTTTGCGCGCCTTTAGCATTCCATTCACACCACAAGGCGCACGCTTGCAACAGCCGGATCTTCTGCTTTACGTGAGTTACCATGCTGTCGCTGCTATACCTGTCGTTTGCCTCGATCTTCCCGGTATTCGGATGGATTTTTGTCGGCGCTTTACTGATACGGATTTTTCCAACCCTGCAGGCAGCTTTTCGTCGTGGCGAAAAGTTTGTGTTTTTCCTCGGCATACCCGGCATTTTGTTTATCACAGCGTCACGCATTGAACCCGCTGCCGCATTTAGCTCAAACCATACTCTCGCTGGCATCATTGCCACCGTGTGCTGTGTTGCAGGCAGCTGGCAGATCGCAAAATGGCGGGGCCATACTCTGGAGCAGCGCGGCATAGTTGCGCAGGCTGGTTTTCGCGCCAATCTTGCCATCATCGGCCTGGCACTGTGTGCAAGCACATTTGGTGAGGAGGGGTTGGCACTCGCGGCGCTGCCTGTTGCCGTGTGGACGCTCATATTTAATGTGCTTGCGGTATTCGTGCTTAATGCCGCCTATGGCGGACAGTTTGCGGCACTGCCGCTTGCTATCGCCTTGCTTAAAAACCCGCTGATTATCGGCATTTGTCTGGGCTTTGGCGCCGCGCTGCTGGCCCTACCAATTCCACAGGCCATCTATCAGGGCGGCAGCTACTTCACAGCCGCGGTCATTCCGCTATCACTGATTCTGCTCGGCGGCGCAATAGATCTCAAACCGTCGCGAGAATCCCGCAAGGCAACACGCCTGGCCTGCTTATTACGACTACTGATTGCACCACTGTTGTCGATATTGATTGCACTGCTGATGGGCGTTCGGAATATGGAGTTGGGCATCTACTTTTTGCTGCTCAGCGGCCCCGTCGCTGCCGCCTCGCATATTATGGTCACGGCCAAAGGTGGGGATGGGAAGCTGTCAGCCAATATCGTGGTGCTGTCCACTGTACTGGCACCGCTGACCATGACCCTTGGTTTTTTCCTGTTAAAAGTTCTGGCGCTGGTGTAAAAACTCCGCAGGGGAGTCTGACCAGCATTTGCAGGTTCCTTGCGTGGGCAACCTCTCAACTCACCGTGCATAGCATGGCGGTGACACAGCCGCCCTACTCTCGCCAGCCTCGCAAGCGGTTCCCGGCATCACAGTGCACAACTTCGCAGTTGATAAATCGGCCTTCCTCAGATGCCAGAAACAGGGCCAGGCTAGCTATATCGTCGGCCGTGCCATGCAACGTCGACAGTTGCATTCCCTGCACCCGCTCATAGGTAGCCTTATCGAGGCTGTCCTTGCTGGCCTGTGTTTCCATAATGCCGGGAGCAATCGCATTTACCCTGATATTATCCTCGGCAAAGAGATGCGCCATGCCATAGGTTACCTGGTTCAATGCTGATTTGGTGACGCCATAGACCGAGGCCGGAGCATAGGCCGCCATCGACGATTGATTCAGTACTACGCCTTTTGCATTAGCCAGCGCGGGGCGTAACGCCTTGGCCAGAAACAAAGGTGCCAAGGTATTAATCGATAGAAATCGCAGCCAGCTCGCCTGATCCACGGCGTCTAGCATTTTGTTGATTTCGCCATAAGCCAGGCCAGCGTTGTTATACAGCACGTCGATTTTAGAAAACTGCTCCAGCAGCGCATCGCCCAGTTCAGCAATGGCGCCTTCGTCAGCCAGATCAATCGCTATGCTGGTACATTGCGAACCCAGCGCACGGATCTGTGCAGCGGTATGTTTTAAACCTTCGACATTAATGTCCAACAAAATTAGCTCAGCACCTTCAGACGCAAATCTCAGTGCACAGGTTTGTCCCAGGCCGCT
Organism: Litorivivens sp.; assembly: GCF_057445395.1. Classification (NCBI taxonomy): domain Bacteria; kingdom Pseudomonadati; phylum Pseudomonadota; class Gammaproteobacteria; genus Litorivivens; species Litorivivens sp. The sequence goes on along the minus strand of NZ_JBVBUV010000012.1, from coordinate 54,189 downwards.
CGCTGCTCCGGTGATCGCGACCACTCGGTTTTCAAATCGCTTTTTCACAAGATTACCTTTTCAATTTACCTGCCAAGGCCGATTCGCTGCCGATATTGCCCGGGGGTTTCAGACGTCGCGCGACGAAAGGCGTAGCAAAAACTCGAAGGCGACGAAAATCCTAGCGTATAGGCGGTGGCCTTCACACTTTGCTCCGAGGCAAGCATTTGCTTAGCGAGCTCGACGCGACTTTGCGCAACATATTCACCCACAGAACATTCTCGGCTGATACGAAAGCCGCGCGTTAACTGCCGAACCGACAGCCCCACCAGATCAGCCAATTCTGCCAGCGTGGGCATTGCGGGTAATTCTTTTAATCGCTCATCAATCAAACGTAATCGCCAAGGCGCGAGACCACCCGGCTTGCTTAGATCCTCAACGCCTTTCTGATAACGGTACAGTTCAATGCCAAGTTGTGCGGCAATAAGCTCCACCAGCATTTCACTGGCAAAACCCGGATTCTTCGTTTCTTCAGCCAGCCGCATCATCAAACCCTGCACCGTGGTATTGCGAATATCGAGTCCCGCCGCCAGATGCCGATCATCCCATGTCAGATCGGTTTCAAACCATTGCTGCATCGCCTTGGGATCAATCTGACACAGTAGGGATGACTGGTCGCCACAAGCATCGCTTCGCGCGCGCATCGCTTCGCCCGGCGGCACAAGAAATACCGCGCCGAGCCGCTCGAAACGATCACCACCCCAACGTTCGGGATAGCTTGCACGCGCATTGCGCGGGCGCGGCGTTAAACACAAATCGAGGCGGTAGCGATGATCTTCATGAAACACGCTGTCCGGGGGCTCGTCAAAATGAAACTGCACCAATTGTACCGCCGCGATGGGGGCGCTAAGTTCAGCCTCGATGCGCATGCTGTTGGTTGAAACCGCCATGTTATCCTCCTTGCCCGGTCATTCCGGGTCAGTCAGCGGCAGTTACAGGTGGCAGAAATCCCACTATCAGTCGGACTTCACTTAATGCGATACGGTCTTCAATCATCATTAATCTCGTTCTCAGGTAACAGAAAACCCACCGTCTACGGCGAGCGTCTGATTGGTGACCTTGCTTGCCAGTGCCGACGCGAAGTACACCACCGCGCCGGCAATATCGTCAGCCGAGCACATACCCAAGGGCACCGCGCGCCGTGCCGGCCCTTCCGGCACCGGCCCCTTGGCAGCAATCGCACCCGGCGTAGGAACACCTCCGGGCAATACTGTGTTGACCGTAATGCCGTATTCGGCCAGCTCAAAGGCCGTTGCCCTGCTCAAGCCAGCCAGTGCACCTTTTGATGCCGTGTAGGCCACCAGGCCTCGCACAATACTGCCGGTCAACGCCGCTGACGCCACATTCACGATACGGCCGCCGCGGCCCTGAGCCACCATGGCCTTGGCCATATTTTGGGTAAGCAGAAATGGTCCACGCGCGTTAACCGCATGCATGCGGTCCCATTCTTGAACTGTCCCCTCCAGAAAGCTTTCCCGGTCTTGCACGCCGGCATTGTTTACCAGGAGCCACGGTACGCCATGGTCGGCAATTACCTTGTCGCAGCCGGCGGCAATGGAACGCTCATCACTGAGATCTAAATAGATCGCGCTGACCTTATGGCCCTCGGCTGTCAACCTGTCCGCCTCTGCATTGGCTGCTTCACGATTGCGGTCGGCGATAATCACGTGCGCACCGACACACGCCAAAGCTTCCGTAATGCCGGCGCCGATACCGCTGGCGCCGCCCGTTACCAGAGCAAGCTTGCCAGCGAGACCCAAAACGTCTGTTTTTTCCATATATGGACTTTTGTGTTTGATAACTGGAAACATCATTGCGATAATCAACAGCGTTGTCAAATACTGTCACGTACCCTAGGGAGCAAACACGCTTGGCCAGTAGCTCAAATACACGCGCCATCGACGTAATCAACTTTCTCGCCGCCCACCCAACGGAAGCCTTCACTCTGACAGAGTTGGCAGAACAGCTGGCGCTCAGTCACGGCTCGGCCCACCGCGTGTTAAACGCCCTGACCGAGGCCCGCTACCTGTCGCGCCATCCCAAGCACAAAACCTACTCCTTGGGGTTGGCACTAGTGGCCATAGGGCAGGCAGCACTGGAAAGGCATCGAGCGGTTGATATCGCGCGTCGGGAAATGCTCAAACTCGCCGATCAATTGCACGTACGCTGCATCGCCACCACCATTGTTGAAGACGAGATGCTGTTTGTCGCCAAAGAAGGGATGCCGCAAACGTTGGAGGAATTAAGTCGTGTCGGCGAGCGCCGTCCGTTTATCCCCCCCTTTGCGTTGTGCCATGTGGCCTGGGCCACACAAGACAAAATAGAAGCCTATTTTGACAAGGCCAGCGGCGGCGTCAGCCATCAAATGCGCGACTGCCTGCTCAAAGCAATGGCCGCAATTCGCGAACGCGGATATGCCATTGCCGCCATGGGGCCGGGTATGGAGGTATTGCGTCAAGCCATACACAAACACGCCAGCAACTATCGCGATACCGAATACTGGCAACGTATGCACAGCTATATCAGCGAACTCGATAGCGATGAGATTCAACTACTCGACTTGAGTGACCTGGGAAACCGTGAGATCAGTTTCCTCGCTGCCCCCGTATTTGCATCTAATGGCGAAGTAGCGCTGGAGATTTCACTCAGCGGCATTCCTGCGAACACGTCCGCCACTGAATTAAAACGCTACGTCGACAGACTGCGAGCCATGACTGCCCTGATCACCAGTGAAACCCACGGCCGGATGCCTCGATGATCAAATCATGCCATTTAGCTTTGTTGGCAATTTATATGCGCAGCAGTGAAACCGCTTTCAGTAATCGCTGGCGCTCGACGCGAAAACGCTCAACTACGGAGTCGATATTTTCATCACGCTCGACGCGGTGCCGAAATACATGGGGACCTATAATCGCACTGGTCAGCATAATCACACTGTAAACTTCGGCATCACCGTCTCCTTCACCACTCTGGCGGAAATGCTCGCTGATCCCGTTTACCAGCTTGTCCCAGTTGGGATAACAGTCCCGAATATCCCCCTCGCTCACCAGATCATCGATCCACAACTTGATAAGCTGCGGGTTTTCGAGCACAAACCGGGTAATAAAATCGATGCGCTCCTGCTGGCTGCGGCCGGTATTAAAGGCCTCCGCAAGCTTTTCCGATGACCAGCACTTGACCTCACGTATCAGCTCATCGCGCCCCTTGAAGTGGTAATACACCGTAGTGCGATTAATACCCGCCGCCCGCGCCAGCTCGGCCATCGACAGGGCTTCTATGCCCTTTTCCGAAATCAGTTTTACCGCAGTTTCCAGCAGATCACTGTGGGTTTCTTCAAACCCCCGATTTCGTTGAGGTAATTCCTTCGACATCGTTACTCCATAGCCATTTATCTGACCCCGCCAGCTTATCAGCCTCGAACACATTTACAACACATGTGTTGCAATTACGACACCCATGTCGTAATTTTGGATTTCGTCACCATCTAGCGAGAACACCCATGTCCAGCCAGACCAATAAAAAAGCGACCATGCCACCTGAGGAAGAACTCGCCCTCGGTACCGATCCCATTCCGGCCAAGCCCTACTACTGCCCTGACTTCTTCGCGCTCGAGCGCGAAGCCATTTTCAAGCGAACCTGGCTTCAGATTGGGCATATGTCCGAGTTACCGGAAGCTGGCAGTTTCATAGTGCGCGAAGTCGACATTGCCAATGCCTCAATACTCATAACGCGCGGCAAGGACGATCAAGTACGTGCCTTTCATAACGTCTGCACACACCGTGGAACGCAGCTGGTCTCTCAAAAGGACGGAACGGCCGCAACCTTTACCTGCCCCTATCACGCCTGGACCTTCACCGATAAAGGCGACCTGCGCGCCGCCCCGGATTTTGAGCGTTTCTACACAGACAAGTCGCAATGCTCATTGCCAAAGGTATCGATTGCAGTATGCGCCCAGCTTATTTTTATCAATCTCGACCCTACTCCCACCCAATCTCTGCAGGAATATCTGGGCCCGCTCGCGGCCGAACTGGAGACCCTCACGGTCGCACACGCCACTCACTTCTCCGAATATGTCTACGAAATAGATGCCAACTGGAAACTGTCTTACGACAATTTCCAAGAGAATTACCATCTGCGGTTTATCCACCCCCGCTCGGGCGAAGCAGCCTCCGGCCCCGACAACCCCTTCGGCTACCCGGTGAAATACGGATTTGAGGATCCCCATCGCACCCAGACCATCTGGCACAATCCAGGCTTTCAGCCCAAGCCAACACAAGGATTTGCGATGGGTAAAGCGGTGGAGTTTGCACTGGCTTCCGGCGTCGTGAACATCGAAAACGCCAAGCAGTACTATGCGCTTTTCCCCAATTTCTTCGCTCTCGGCTCACCGACCCAGCCGTTCACACACTGCATCATGCCCATTGCGCCGAACAAATCACGTGGAGTTATCAGAATCTACTGGGCGGGCGAAGACCAGAGTGCAACCCAGCGCTTTTCCCGCGAATACAACACCGCCACGGCGATGGACATCCACGCCGAGGATCGCAGCGTTATCGAAGCCGGACAACGGGGGCTCGACAGCGGCGCGCTGAAGCACATCCATTTCCAGTCTCAGGAAGTGCTGTGCAGGCACCTCTACACCCAGGTCGAACGCTACGTGACTGCCTACCAGCAGGAGCAATCAGCATGAGCACACAATATCTGCCCAAGCCCTTTGCGATTTTGGAACCCTTTTCACAGTACTGGGCTGCAAACACAGCCGCCGAGCGTGCCGGCTGCCGCCTCAACGCAAATCCGCAGGAAAGAGAGGCCTTCTACAACGCGGTAAATCCCCTGCTACACGAGGCCCTTGCTTACCTGGACAACAAAGCGCCCCGCGACTTCAACGAACAGGAACAATGTCTCATGAAAATGCTGCTCAGCTTTGCCCATATTGCACTGGCAATTGAAGTGCAAGGGCCTGACGAAAATGCCCAAGGGACATTGCGCCGTCATATGACCATCACCCGTGCCGTCGCTGATCTATAGCCCATCTGACCGATACCGAGAGATAACAATGACAAAGGGATTTTCACTGGAAAGATTTTTTATTGGCAGCCTACTCAGCACAGGTTTCCTTCAACCCTTCGCGCTCGCCTACGATGCCGGGAGCGGTCGCAGTGCCACTCTGGAAAAGGTTATCGTGACAGCGCAGAAACGCGAGCAGCGCCTGCAGGATGTACCGCTGGCAGTAACCGCGGTCGGGCGGGAAATGCTCGAGGATGCCGAAGTTAATACCATTGAAGATCTCACCAAGGTCATGCCAGCGGTACGTCTCACTCCCGACGGCAACACCAATGCAGGGTCGATCAACATGCGCGGCATAGGCACGAACGTTTTCAGCATTGCCATTGAACCCAATGTGTCGGTGATGCTGGACGGCGTTGTGCTGGCGCGCAACAGCCTGGCAAATTTTGATTTCGTCGACATAGAGCGCATCGAAATTCTGCGAGGTCCGCAGGGCACTTTGTTTGGCAAGAACGCCTCTGCAGGGCTCATTCACGTGCTAACCCGCGACCCATCCGACGACTTCGAAGCACGCCTACGCTATAGCTATGAGCAACCCGAAACATTCGCCGGCAATTTTTCCAAAATACAGCTCACCGGCAGTGGCGCCCTCACCGACACAAGCGCCCTGCGGCTGACCGGCTTTTACAAGGAACAGGCCGGCCACTACGAGGACATCGAACAGGACAATCACAACCCGGACTCCCGCCAATTCGGCGTGCGCAGCAAGCTACTTTGGCGTCTGAGCGAGCGATTAGAAGCACGCTGGAATCTCGAATTTGTGCAACGCAAAGGCGATAGCGCTGCCGTACCCTGGATTTCTGCCAACCCGCAACTGCGCGAACGCATGGAAACCATTGAACCCAGCCGCGAGAATATTCAGGTCAGAACACTAGGCAATAACCGTTCCGACAGCCGCGGTAATGCCAGCTCCCTGTCGCTCGACTGGGAACTCGACAATCACGTAATCACTTCACTGACCGGCTATCGCCAGGCAACCTACTACAGCGGCCAGAGCATTGCCGCACTGGACGGAAAGCGCACTGATCTGGTCACCAACCTCAGTCGTTACGATCTGAAAACGATCACTCAGGAACTGCGCATACTATCCACCCACAGCGACACGCTCGAATATACCGCCGGCGCGCTCTGGTTCGACAACGATATTAGTGAGGATTTTTATCGCGATCTTCAGGATCTCCCCGCACAATTTGCCGTTGGCAATGCAGTGCCAGCTACCGGTCAGCTGCTGCCGCAGGGACTGCTCGCCGGCGTCGACGGCAACGACGGACTCAGTGCAGAAGCCTGGCGAAACTCGACGGTCACCACGAAAAATCTGGGCATTTTTGCCGAAGCGACGTGGCATTTGGCCGACGACTGGCACCTGACACTGGGCGGGCGATACATTGACGAGCAAGTCGATGTTAAGTTGTCTAACGCATCGCGACTGTCTCATACAAACAGTGGCGCTGCGTTGATTGAAGAGTCTTTCCCCCTCTCCTCCGCAACCGTCTCGGACACCACCGCCACCGGCAAACTGTCAGTACTGCACAACCTCAGCGACGACCACAATATTTACGCTTCAATTACCAGCGGTTACCGCGGCGCCGCTTTCGATGTGATTGCAGATGACGCCGCCAACGCACTGCGAAACCCGGTGGATCCAGAAAAGGCACTATCTTATGAAATCGGCGCCAAAACCCGCTGGCTCGACAATCGCCTGAGCCTCAACCTGACCGCTTTCCTGACCACTTTCGAGGATTTCCAGGCACAGGTTCGGGATCTGACTGATGCCACCTCCGTTGTCGCCTTTCGCCTAGACAACGCTGGAGAATTGAAAACCAGCGGAATTGAGCTTGAGTTTCAGTATAAACCCGCCGCGGAATGGACCATCACGGGTACCTACCTTTACAACGAAGCCATCTTTGAAGAGTTCATTACCCAGTGCTTCTACGGCCAGAAACCCGGCGAAGCCGGCGGGCGCGATGTGGACGGAGACGGTAGCTGTGACGAGCAGGATGTCAGCGGCGGTTCGCTTGCGAACGCCCCGGAACACAGCGCGACACTGTCCACACGTTATGACCACTACTTTGCCGGTGGTCAGTCGCTGTACGGCCAGCTAAGCGGCCGCTATCAAAGCCAGGTGCAGTTTTCCAACGAACAGCATCCGGGCGCTATAGAGGATGCATACCAATTGTGGGATTTACGAGCAGGCTGGCTAGGCGCCGGAGCAAAATTCGAGGCTGCCCTATACGTAAAGAACCTGTTCGACACATCCTATCTCGCCGTGATCACCCCGTTGAGCCTGGTGAACGACCGCCGCGACTACGTGGGCTTTGTTCCCGCCAGCGCGGATCGCACATTCGGTCTGTCGCTCGCCTATCGCTGGGGAAATTGACTCCATGGGTAGCACCCTCTGACAGAACAAAGGAACCCGCACATGCATCCCATTAGCGTTCACCATTTGACCGCCGCAGCGCTGTCACCAAAAGATTTTATCGATACCGTAGCTCGAGCCGGTGGCGAGGCAGTGTCGCTGTTTACCCATTCCCAGGGTGACCACTTCCCCTGTGTCCGTAGCGACAACGCCCGTGCGGTGGGCAAACAGCTGCGAGATACCGGCGTCGCTCTGATCAACATCGACGCCTTTATGCTTACGCCCACATCCGACATAAAGACATTTCGCGCAGATCTTGCACGTGGCGCTGAGCTCGGCGCCCGCAGCGCCACGGCGATAATTTTCGACGCCGACCGGAACCGGGGTAAAGACAATCTGCAGCGCCTGAGCGAAATCGCTGCAGAACTAGGCTTAAACATTGCCCTGGAGTTCATGCCGTTCGCTCCAATTGCACGCAATCTGCGAGAAGCCGACCACCTTCTCGACGATATAGACGCGCCCAATCTCGGCATCACCGTCGATGTGCTGCACCTGATCCGCAGTGGCGGAACAGCGGCTGATTTGCCGGCAGTTTCGCCGCAGCGGATCACAACAGTGCAGCTATGCGACAGTGCCAGCATGGCAGTAACGACGGAGTATATCGAAGAGGCGGCTAGCCAACGGGGACTGCCAGGCGACGGGATTTTCCCGCTTGCGCAGATAATAGCAGCGGCGCCCGAATCCTGCGTACTTGAAATTGAATCACCCCATAACCAGAACGACCCTGCACGTGCGCGAATCGAACAAGGGCTAGACTACCTGAAAACACTTAACTGAGATCAGGGCCCTGGGGCACCGATCTCAGTATGAATGGCGACTAGAAATTCCTTCTTGCTGTGATGCCGAAAGTACGGGGCTCACCGATAAAATCACCAATGCGTCCATTGCCGCCACGTCCCTGAATAGGCGGGGGGTCGAACTGGATTGGCGCATATTCAGTATCAGTCAGGTTTCTTGCCCAGGCTTCTACCACCCAATTCCTGCCGCTGTCTGCGACACTTAGCCTGCCGTTAACGACAGTATAGCCACCTTCCTCGAAATCCTTGTCGAGTGATGAATTTGAAAGGTAATCACCGGTGTAACGTGCATCCAGATGGGCGATGAAGATCAGCTTGTCGCTCAGCGGTGCCGTATAGGTCACACCCGCCGTTGCCGCCCATTCCTTGCTCAACCGGGCACCAGCGCGCTTGTTACCATCTGTTGTGGGCGCTACCGCGTCGATATTGGAATCGCTTGGATAAGTATTGTTGGTGTATACCACGGCACCGGTAACCGTTAGTCCCTCGGTTGCACGCCAGAGACTCTCTATCTCAACACCTTCGGAATCAATCTGATCAATACTGAAGGTCTTCAGTGTGATGCCGTCAAACTGACCCAACTGGTAATCCTCAAATTGCGAGTAGAACAGTGTGCCGTTAAGTGACAGCGTTCTGTCCAGCAAATAGGTTTTCATACCAAGTTCTATGGTATCGGCTTTTTCCGCATCAAACTCCAATGAATCGCCTGAACTGTTAAGTGGCAGAAGGCTAAGCCGGGTCTGGTTAAAACCGCCGCCTTTGAAACCGCGCGCAACGTTAATGAAGTACAGGGTATCGTCTTCAGCGGTATAGGCGAGTTTTACAGTACCGGTCAATTCCGTATCCTTGCGATCAGATTTATATCGTGCCGGCGTAATCAAAGGCCCGGTGATTGCAGCAATACCACACACAATGTCGCGCGCACCGTTATAAAAAGCCTGAGTTGCTGCAGGCGCTCCTGTTGCTGCAGCCGTCGCCGCGTTGGCTGCAGCGGCAGCGCACGGATTACCACCACCACCGCCGGGACCACTGCCGATGGCGCTGAAACGATTGACACTGTCGATAGTGATGTCTTTTTCTTCACGCGTATACCGGGCGCCTACGGTTAATACGAGATTATCAGCCAGGTCAAAATCTTCCTGGGTAAAGATCGCGATGCTCTCGCTGTTCTGCTCGCTCTCATCGGCAATACCCTCGCCACTAATAAACTGCGCCTGTGCGCCACTACCACTTGGCACTGGGCCTGCCGGATAGGTCGTTGCTGCCTGATAAGCATTGGGCACCGAGGGGATGGCACCATTGACATAACGCTGTGCGTAAGCATTCATATCCGCCCCATAGCGCGGATTAAATTCGCCGCTAAGCACCTCGTCGGCATAGAAGAAACCAACCAGCCAGCTGCCACCGTCCCAGACACCCTGCCAGCGAAGTTCCTGCGTGAAAGTCTCAAACTTTTGCGAGCGAGGGCTGCCTTCTTCATAAAACAAGAGATCCGCGCCGCTGAAATCAACGTCGCCCTCAAGAACGATCTCCCACTCGCGATACGCAGTGATCGAGGTTAGCTGTGACTTTTCCAGATCCCAGCTTACTTCTGCCGAGAATCCCGCCTGTTCCATCTCCTCCGTTTGTTCCCGGCCGGACGTTACCGCGATATAACCGTCGTAAGGGTCTGCATCACTATCGAGCCCTCGGTCGCCGCGAGTATTAGGGAAGTTGGTTACATCTTCGAGCGGATTACCTTTTTGCGAACTCGGTGCCCCACAACACAATTCGCTTCGCTCGCTGTAATCCATAATAAATCGGGCTGTGACTGCATCGCTTGCATGCCAGAGGAACTGGCCCCGCAGCATATACCGGTCGCGATCGTTATAAGTGTCGCTACTGTTTATATCCTCCAGGTATCCGTCGCGCTCCGTCACCACCATGTCCAATCGCCCGGCAAGAGTATCTTCTATGATCGGAGCAGAGACTGCGCCACCAAACTGCATCAGATCATAGTTTCCAACCGTCAGCTCGCCATACCCTTCAAACTCTTCCATGTTGGGTTTTTTGGTAATGACGTGTATTAGACCTGCCGAAGTATTTCTGCCAAAGAGTGAACCTTGGGGGCCACGCAACACCTCAACGCGCTCAACCTCCCCAAGCTCGTCGATCGCAACGCCGGAGCGATTCCGGTAAACCCCATCGATAAAGACGCCCACAGAAGATTCCAGACCGGGATCTGTACCCAGTGTGCCGATCCCGCGAATACTGAGATTGCCGCTCGCGGAACTTTCGGTGCTGCCGAAACTGATAAACGGCGAGATTGCAGTAAGCTCACTAACATCCCGGATTCCCGACTGTTCCATTTGCGTGCTGGTATAGGCGGAGACTGCCACCGGAATATCGTTAATCGCCTGCTCACGCTTGGTCGCAGTAACAATAACTTCTTCAAGTATCCGGGACGACTGTTGCGCAAAGGATGGCACAGCCGTCAGCGTCGAAAATGTCAGAAAAACAGCAGCCGGGCGCGCCAGAGAACGTACACTTTTCATTATGGGCTTCCTTTGATAAGAAACTACCTTAACAAGAGTGTAGACCTATATTGAAAAAAGAGGTAAAAACCCGGCTAACATGCAAAAGCCAAAAACTGCAAAAAATCGTTTTATTTCATATAAAACAATGCGTTAAGGAAATACTCTTCACGCACCAAAAGCCCGACAAAAACCCTTTTACCTAGGCCTGAAGGACGCCATCGTCAAACTCAGGCACGGCACGCATCATTAACCTTCCCGCTCCACGTCGTAACGTGCCAGATAACGTTCAAAGAGAGATTCCACATCCTTCGGTGTCAGGTCAAATTCGGCTAGTTTGTATTCGTGCTTGCCGAATTTGTCCTGCGGGTTATCGTCAATCCAGTTCTGCATTCCCTGTTCGGCGCCCGCCGTGAATTCATCCCCCAGTGCCCTATAGAGCGCCTTCATCGTCTCCAAAGGCTCACGCATCAGCTGCGAGTAATGGACATCAATGACGCGTTCTTCGCCAAACCTGTCACGGAAGTCCATGATACGGTCGGCGTGAAGCTTTGCCTGATAGGTGCAATTTTCCCGCACCCAATCTTTGTCAGTCCGTCCCATAAAGCCCAGATGAGCCAATGAAATGAGGCTGCAGAATGAACCGGTGGCGGTAAGCGGGTCGCGATGGGTCCAGATAAGTTTGGCATCCGGGTAAACTTTAAGCAGCGTTTCCAGCCATAGCGCATGGGACGGCATTTTTAGGTTCCAGGTGCCCGGAGCCTCAGCCTGCAATACCTGTAGGAACTTTTTGTGGTATTGATAGGCGGAAGTCATATCCGTCTGTTCCAACAACCAGTCCCGATAGTTTGGTAGCTTGCCGCGCGATTCCAGCATTAGTGTCTTGAAATCATGGGCCATAAAGTACACGCATTCATTCGGGTAGATCGCAGAACTACGATAGTACTTCCCCATTTCAGGAGCGGCGGCCAGTAACTCCTTTTCCATTTTAAGCCGTTCCACAGCACGAGGATCGGTGTACAAGGTTTTAGATGTCGCCGGCGGCACCGGATCGTCAATCTCCCAGGTTAGCGGGGAGCGTCGCGCGGGGTCTGCTGCAAGCAAGTTACTGAGTAGAGTCGTGCCGGTGCGTGGCACACCGAACACAAACACCGGATTTTTGATGGGGCGATCAAGTAACTCTGGGCGCTTGGCGAGATAATCTGTAATTTTCAAGCGATTGGCGAGCACCTGAACTATTGATTCTTCAAAGCGCTGCACACCGCGCTCGGGCATTGCGTTCTTGTTCGCATCGCTAATAAGAATATCCAGCCCCTCGCGGTAGCTGTCACTGTCAAAGTTTTCCAGTCCGGTAGCCTGATGGGCCTTTTCTATTAACGCGTCAGCATTCATCGGTTGTGTCATGGCTCCACCTTATTACAATCTTTCGTTGGGTCATCTGAATATTAACTAGCACGCCATTAATCCTATTCAGCACGAACCCAAGCGGCAATAAAAGTCGGTGACGACAATGGGCCACTGTATAGTTGAATAGCCTTATTGAACTATTTCAAACACCTGCTGGCCAACCCTCGATGAATGTGGCCAATCGCCGCTACCAGGGCCAGACTTCGATATCAGTCCAGCTTGAGCAGAAGCGCTCGCTGAGAAAGACTAGGCTTCTAGATTTTCCGATATAACGGTGGGAGCAATTCAGTATGTCAAAGGGACTTTTTGATCTAAGCGGGAAGGTAGCTTTAGTTACTGGCGGTAACAGCGGCCTCGGACTGGGTTTTGCCCGGGGCATCGCCAAGCAGGGCGGCGACGTGGTGATCTGGGGTCGGTCGGAAGAAAAGAACGCGAAGGCTGTTGAAGATCTTAAAACGTACGGCGTTAAGGCATCATCGCAATCGGTAGACGTATCTGACCAAAACGCTGTGATCGCCGGCTTCGACGCTATTATGAAAGAATACGGGCGCATTGATACCGTGATTGCCAACGCCGGCATGCCGCCCAATTCCCACTCCATTCTCACCACCACCGCCGAGGAATATCACACCATTCTCGGCACCAATATGCACGGTGCCTTTTACACGCTCCAGGAAGGCGCAAAACAGATGGTCAAGCGCGCCGAAGCTGGTGAGCCCGGTGGCTCACTGGTGTTTTGCGGCAGCCTGTCGATGCTGCAAGGCATTCCCGGTATCGTCGGTTACTCGGCCGCCAAAGGCGGCATCGGCGCGGTGATTCGCAGCATAGCAACAGAGTTAGGAAAGCACGGCATCCGCGCCAACACCATTGCACCGGGTTATATCAAAACCGGTTTTTCCGGTGGTCGAGACGACGGCTCGATCCAGCCCGCTGAAGAATGGTCGGATATCGACAAGTTCTTTGCCTCTAAGGCTGCCATTGCCCGCCCTGGTTTTGCTGCCGATTTTGAAGGCATCGCGGCCTATCTCGCGAGCGATGCCTCAAGCTGGCACACCGGGGACACCATTGTGATCGACGGTGCGGCGCTGATAAATTTGTAAGGGAGCATGGTCATGCGTGTACTCAACATTCATGAAGTGAACGACGTGCGGCTCGATCCCTACGAGGTTCCAGAGCCAGGGAAAAATGACGTAATCGTCAAAGTGAAGGCCTGCGGCATCTGCGGCAGCGATCTGAGCTATATCAAAATGGGCGGCATCATGCGCAAGCCCGACGGTGTAACCGCACTGGGACATGAAGCAGCCGGCGAGATCCTTCACGTGGGAGAAGACGTTGAAGGAGTCTGTATCGGCCAACGGGTTATTATCAACCCGATGCAGACTCCAAGTTTTATTGGCAGTGGTGGCCCGGAAGGAGCTTTCACGGAACAGCTATTGGTGCGTGAAGCCCGCCTCGGCGACAGCCTGTTGCCGATACCTGACGGGATTCCCTACGACATTGCCGCACTGACCGAGCCACTGTCTGTGGCTCTGCACGGCGTCAACCGCTCGCAGGCCACGGCTGGCGAAAATGTTGTGGTGTTTGGCTGCGGCCCGATCGGATTGGGTATGGTGCTGTGGCTGGTCGACAAGGGCGTCAACGTAGTGGCGCTGGATCTGGCCACCGAGCGTCGTGAACGCGCGCTGGCACTCGGCGCACAGGCTGCCTTTGATCCCACTCGCGTCGACCTCAAGGCAGAGCTCACCAAACTGCACGGCGCTGCGCGTACCCTGACCCGCGACGCGGTAGGCACCGACGCTTTCATCGACGCCGCCGGCGCGCCGAATATACTCAACGACGTCATCGGCATGGCCAAAATGCATTCCCGATTGGTGATTACAGCAGCGTATATGAAGCCGGTGGAGATCAGTCTGGGCGCTATGTTGACCACAGAGATGACCATTACTACAGCCATGGGCTACCCGGATGAGATGCCAGAGGTTGTCGCGGCCATGCCGCGGCTGCGTGAAAAACTAGCAGGAATGATCAGCCACCACTATCCTCTGGACGACATTATCGAGGCACTGCAAGTAGCAGCCACGCCGCAGTCGGCAAAGGTAATGATTAACATCAATAATGACTAATCTCTCACGTCGACGTTCTCGCGTTGACAGAGGGCCGATACGAAAGACTATTCAACAGGCGCAGCGATGAGCAGCACAGATCAGAAACCCGCCCTTGCCGCCCTGGTACAGGCAGGAGAGCAGCAGACCGAAGCCGAAAAAATCACCGATACCATTTATATGGTTAAGGATATTTCCAATCTATACCTGGTAAAAACCGACGACGGCGACATCTTGATTAATGCGGGCTTTATGGGCAGCGCAGAGCGCAATAGGAAACTGCTAGCACCGTTGCGCAGTGGACCGCTGCACGCCATATTTCTGACTCAGGCCCACGCAGATCATTTTGGCGGTGTGCCGCCCCTGAAGGAATCTGACACCAAAATCGTGGCGCAGGAGAGCTTTGCGGAGACCCAGTCGTTTTTCGAGGTGCTGAAGCCTTATCTGGGGAGCCGGTCCGGAAAGCTCTGGGGTGGCACCATCAAACGCCGCAGTGACCAGGTGCCCCATATTGTTCCCGACATAACCTTTGAAAAGCGCATTGATCTGAACTACGGCGGCCGCCGCCTTGAGGCCATCGCCACCCCCGGCGGCGAAGCCCCAGATGCCATGGTGGTATGGCTTCCCGATGACAGAACCGTATTTACCGGCAATCTGTTCGGGCCGGTATTCATGTCCGTGCCTAACTTTAACACGGTGCGCGGTGACAAGCCGCGCCTCGCCAGCCGTTTTCTGGAATCACTCGATACCGTGCGCAAGCTCGGCGCCGAGTTGTTGATCACAGGTCACGGAGAACCTATCCGCGGCAAGGTTAAAATCCAGACCGATCTCGACAAACTCTACGACGCCGTCAGCTACCTTCGCGACGAGACCATTGCCGGCATGAATGCGGGGAAAGATGTGCATACGCTGATGCGCGAAATCACGCTGCCGGAGCAACTGAGACTCGGCGAATTCCACGGCAAGGTGAACTGGGCGGTCAAATCCATTTGGCACGAATTGTCTGGCTGGTTTATGTACGATTCCACTACCTCGCTCTACGGTGTGCAACGCGACAGCGTGCATAACGATCTGGCTGAACTGGCCGGAGGTGCTCATGCGCTAGCCACCCGTGCGCGGCAGAAAGTGAACAACGGGGCACCACTGGAAGCCCTGCACCTGCTGGATATAGCATTGGACAGCGAACCAAACTATCGCGAAGCATTGGTAGTAAAAAAGGCAGCTCTGGAACACCTGCTGGAGGCGTCCGGTGGGATTAACCTCAGTGAAGTAATGTGGTTGAAGTCTGAAATTTCGCTGGTGGAAAAGGTCATTGAAGAATCGAACTGAGATCACCGGCTGGCGCATTTACACCGATTCTCTGTGACGAGTCAGTCGGAGGCTAGCTCACGCATAAGCTCTGAACCTGCTGCAACGATCAAGAGCAAACCAAGGGCGGTTCCTAAAAGGATATATCCTACCGTGCTCCCACCACTTTCAGCTCGTTTCTCTATCTTCTGAATTTGAGAGAACGCGAAGAAGACACTCCCGGCAGGAGATTTAACATACAGACCTTCAGGCGTCGCTGCCACAAAGGTTTCAATGCGTTTGCCACCATCCACTAGCGTAATAACCAGTTCGTCACCGACGCCGATATTCTGTTGAATTGAGCGATACGATACTGGGATAACCGGCTTAAGCGAGGTGCACCCTACTAACGCAAACAGCATAATAATGACTATGATCCGGTCGGCAACTGGACTGCCACGAAACCTACGACATCGATCAGGCGCGCAAGATCGGCTTTTCATGCTATTAGCTCTAGGGACAGCAATTCGGAGTCAACCATACTTATATGTGACACAATTTCCACCCAACAATTTGATGCCGGTGCAGCCAAACAACCGCAAATAAACCTCCAACGCTGTACGATTCTCTAGCAGGATCTCGACGTAACTTCTTGCAAGGGCATCGTCTAGCGGAATTTTTTGGGTTTCGGTTAAAAAGTAAGAGGCGTCACATAATGACGATATAAGGATAAAAGATAAAATAATGGCAGGACGGTATATTGTTTTTACTTTGTGAGAAGTTATAGAAAACCGAACTTTTTGTTGGACGACCCCTAGCATGCTCCCCTCCTTCCTTAGTGAGGACATCACCGGCAAACCCAATATCGGCCGCCAACTTTACACTTAACATGACCATTATTTGACGCGACGAAGACACACTGCCATTTTCTACGCCACGGTCCGCGTGAGTATCTTTCGGTAGTTGTATTTCAGTCAACAAATATTTTTTGGCCTTCGCTGAAATGAAAAAAGGCGCAGTTTGGCCAGGAAGCAAAAATTCATACTTTGGCCACTATAAGCATCCTGATATCAGTCGCTCAGGACTCGCCCGCAATCGCGGCCCCGGAGCGTATAGCGGTTCTCAAGAAAACAGATTCGGTAGTAACTAAGAAAGACTCATTTTGGCCGCGATGACAATCCTTATCGAACCACAATCCGCACCCGCGCCAGATTATAGATACGCGCAAAGGGCGTTTCTGAATCTCCCTCGCGCTGTGAGGCCACTCGCAGTACCGCAAAGTGCGTACCCGGTTCGGTGTAGCGATGAATCAGCGATACTACCGTGGGGCCATCATCTGGGTTGGCAATCTCTGCGGGTATCGCATACTGACCACTGCCATCCAGATCCCACGCCGCACTTACCAGTGTGCCAGCCCCGCTTGGCACATCAACGGTTGCGATCAGGGCCACATCATCGCCGGCACTGATCACCGCCCGCTCGCCGCCGTTGGCATTCAAGCCAATGGTCGGCTGAATACCGTGTCGTTGGTCGGCATTATCCGGAACGATTACCTGCCCATTGCGGATGCTATAGCGAGTTGTACGAGCCGGCGCAATGCCCTGCTCCACCCAGGCGCTCACATCACGCAGCGCCTGCTGCAGCACACCGATGTAGCTAACCGTATGCCTTGGATACGCTTGTTTGGAATGGTCGTTGTGATTGGCGCGGTCAGTAAACCACAGACGAAACTGCTGATCCGTATTCTCGCCGAGATGTTCCACCACCCGCTGCCGGTACCAATCGCCCTGCCAAGGATAGGCCTCTGTATCAAACAGATTTTCAACCAGAATCATCTTGCCGCCGAACTTGCCCTGAGGCACGGTGCCAGCCGCCGCCATCGTAAAATGAGGACCCAGTATCATCGGCCGCTGGGGATAACGCGGCTTGCCATCCGTATCGCGAAACTGGTCCCATGCCGGGTATTCGTCACCGGGAACCTGATGCCGATGGTAAGTTTGGGCCGCGAGGAAATTGCCGTTATCCAACAGGATTTCATCACCGGCCTGCATCTGCTCTACCAGCTTCTCGCGACCGAAGCCCAACACCACAATATCGCCCTTGAGCTGAATCGCCGGCACGTATTGGCCGCTGGCCGGTCCACTGAGAACTTGCATATCCAGACCGAGAGAAGACTTTGCCGGTACAGCGGCCAACTGCAGTGCCACTGCACGGTTGTCCTGCAAGGATTTCCAGGCAGTGTCGGCCAGGTTTTTCGCCGTTCCGGGCTGATGTTCTGCCAGCAAATCCTGAACCTCTTTGACTGACAATAGCGCTTTCACCGACGTTTTATGCTGCACCCGCGCGTTCAAAAGCGAAGCAGGAGCTCTGTATCCCTCATAGCCGGGCTTAGTCCAGAAATCCTGAAAGTAACCGGGGTCCGCTGCAAGAATCCCGGGATAAAGCACGGCAAACCCGTGCAAACCCAGAGACGGGTAGACAGGCCAAGCCTGCAGCGGAAATCCCATGTTTGTAACTTCGTCAAATGCGCGGCGCTGCTCATCACTTAACCCGGCGTAGGGATCACCGCCACCGACATCCACCGCGTCGGCAATCTGCGCCAGTGTGTCACCCAGCACTCGCATGGCGTACATCCGCACAGTAAACACATTGGGAATGGCCATAGGCGAGCCGATAACGAAAGGCACCGCGCCGTCCCATACACCATGGGTATTCTCCATGCCACCTATGGTGCGATAGCCGCCGCCGCTGCCGCCAAAGGCATAGCCGTAGGGGCGGCCAGATTGATACAGCGCCTGTGCAATCACGCGGGAAAACTGCGCCACGGCCGCGTTGGCACGATAGGCGCCTATGGTTGGATCAATTCCGCTGCCCGGCATGGCCGTTGCGTTGCGACCGCCGCCATTGGTTTCTATAAAATACGCACCACTGGCAATCGAGAAGCCGATCTTGTCGTCGGCACCACTGCTGCCCTGCGACAGAGTTTCACTGTCAGGCACCGGCGTGATGTATTGAAAAAAGCGCCCTTCATATTGAGCTGCCGGCGGGAAGTACAGGGAAAAGCGTGTATCGGTACCCGTGAAACCGCCGTGTATGTAGCGATGACGCACCGGCTCACTACGCCATTCATCGACATCGATATAGGGCTGATTGAAATGCGTATCGCTATTGCTCTGCTGCCAACTGTTCACAAGCACAGTTTGGGTAAGCACAGCGCTTTGTTGTTCCGGATTCGAGCTGCAGGAAACGACACCCAGGCAGCCCGCAATACACAGGGCTATCCACTTTTTCATGCTGTGACTCCTTTGCTCGTTACCATTGATATTCCACCGCTACGCCGTAGCTTCGATTCGCATCTGACGAAACGTTATGCACCAGATCGCGTCGGTCGTTAACCAGACTCAGCGGTACAATCGAAGCAACGTACATTTCATCGAACAGGTTTTTTACGTAGGCGGCAATCTGAAACCTGCTTGCACTGCTCAACCATCCAACGCGTAAATCCCAAATGCTGTAGGCGTCGTGGATGGTCAGCGGATGCTGATCATTGGAGAACTGAACCTCATCCTGCCAGCGACCGGTGAGCTGCGCATACAGCGTTTGTCCCAACTCGCCATAAACGTGGTCATACCGTGACGTCAGCGATGCACTCCACTGCGGCGCGTTCGCCAGTGGTTTGCCCGCAACATCCTGCGCATCGCAGGTACCGTCACCGTCGCGGTCAATCGCGCCGCCTTCATCTCCGCGTTGCCCCTGAAAACACTGAGTAACAAATTCTCTGTAGACCGCCTTGTTGTAGAGCACGGAGCCAACCAGTGTCACCGGATTAACCGGCCGGGCCGTAAATTCAATTTCCACCCCTTTGGTTTCCAACTCACCAGCGTTATCAAGCCGGAAGGACGCCAGCGAACCCGGGCTGTCTAGGTCTGTGATCTGCGCCTGAAAATCTTCAAATGTTGTATGAAAGGCAGCCACATTCAGTTCCAGCCGGTTGTCCAGAAGACGGCTTTTCAGACCCAGCTCGTAGGTCAGTGCGGTCTCCGGGTCCACCGGGTTATCAAGCGCCGACTGACTGTCCGACGCATCAAGATCAATTGCCGACCCTCGATAACCCGTCGCCACAGTGCCATAAACCGTGCTGTGCTCGCCCCAGTCGTATTGCAGGGACAGACGACCCGTCGCAGCGGTATCCTTCACCGTGGTGCCTCCCGGCCCAAACCGGCTCGACATCAACTCGGTGTCTGTTGCCGTGTGTGCCACACGCGAAAAACGCTCCAGCGTATCGACAATTACTTCGTCGCGTATGTAACGGGCTCCAGCCGTCAGATGCCAGCGCTCATTCAGATGCCAGGTCGCCTCTGCGAAAACACCGAGATTTCTTGTTTCAACAATCTGGAAGCTGTCCTCTCTCTGATTGAACGCATCCGAGCCTCCGAGCATGGCCGCCGGCACAGCTGGCAGCGGCACGCCCGGCGCCAGTACCGTCGCAAAAAATGCCGCGGGCAGATCGTCTACCGTGCGGGAAAAATCGCGTTCGATCCGGTTGTCGAACCAGAGCACACCAGCGGTGTACTCAAGCACCTCGCTGTCAGCGGATGTAACGCGAAACTCTTGAGTAAAGGTGTCGATAGACTGCTCAGCGCCGTTGCTGGTCAGGTCGACACGCTGACCATTGAGCCCGTCAGTACTGATATTATCGCTGGTGTCGGCGGAACGGAACGCGGTAATTGACGACAGCGATACCGCACCAAGCTCCCAGTCCAGCGCCAGGGTCGACGCCAGGCTTTCGGTGTCATAGCGGTTGGTTCCAAAGGTCTTGCCGCGCCGGTTTTCCTCACTGGGTTCGATTGGCTGCAGTCGTTGCGCCAGCTCTGGGTGGGCACTGCGAAATACCACCGGTGGCGTTTCGCCATCGGTGCGTTCGAGCTCCAGATCGAAACGCACCATCAATTCGGCAGAAGGATCCCAGCGCAACTTGCTGCGCAGACCATAGCGCTTGACGTCCGGGAGATTGCTATCGAAGTTGATGTCTTCATAGACACCTTCGCTTTGCTTATAAAACCCGGTCAATCGCAGACCAATGGTATCGGTCAACGGACCACTGACCGTTGTTTGCACCTTGTAAAGGCTGCCGGGCCAGTCTGCATTTTTTTCGGTATTTACTTTCAACCGAGCTTCAAACTCCGGCGCCGGATCACGGGTGATGACGTGAATCAGACCGGCAGAGGCATTCTTGCCGAAAAGGGTTCCCTGCGGTCCGCGAAGCACCTCAATGCGCTCGATATCCGCAAAATCAAAATTCGCCAGACTGTTGCGCGCCAGCGGCACACCGTCAAGCATTACCAAAACATTGGGCTCTACTGCCGAGCTGAATACGTTTGTACCCACACCGCGTACACGTATTGAACCGCCGCTGGGCGAACCGTCGGGAGTCATGCGTACTGACGGAACAACCTTGGTAAGGTCTTCGATCGTGTTGATTTCATTGTTTTCTATGAAGGCGCGACCCACAGCGGTCACTGCCATGGGAACGTCCTGCAGGCTTTGCTCCCGCTTCTGGGCAGTAACAATCACTTCTTCAAGCTGCGCCAGTGCCGATGGCGTCAGCGCCAGCGAGACCGCAGCGATTGCGCTGGGCAATAGGTGGATTTTCATGGTGGTAACCTGCATGTTCTTATGGAATCCCTCGATTCTGCGCCAGTATCCACTGAACAGGAACAGACCCTTCTGCTATATTGCAGTCATTTCCTGCTACGCAGGTCGCCGGATTGCTTATGCTCGCAGTGCCATGCCCAGCTCTTCACTGACTATCTTCGCCGCCATGTGCTACCGGCTGCTGGCAGCCGACGGCAATGCGCACCCTCCTGATGAAACCGAAGTTGCAGCGGTACGCGATGTGGTGGGTGGGCATTTCAATGCCGAGGAGCTATTGCAGCTCAGCATGAGCATTCGCGCCGGAGCCGCTTTTACTCGCCAGCGGCAGTATCTGTTATCGCGCTGGCAGCCGGTAATGGAAGACGAATTCGGTGACGCCGAAGCCCAAGCCTTTCTCGACGATTACTTCAAGAATCCGGATTTTCCGTTTGAGTCCAACGGCATCTTCGATAACGGTCTGGTCACCAGTCGCACCCGCACCTTACGCGGCAATTTCAGCGACAGTGAGAGCGCCTATAGCGGGAATATGCCTTGCTGGACCTTGCACCTGACTCTGGAAGGGCGGGCTCTATTCATCAGTGAAGACCGCGAGTGGGAGGCAATACCCGGAGATCTGATGCTGTTTCGACCCAACGCCAGCTACCGCTACGGCCGCCATCCGGCCGCCGAGCTCTGGGATCACTACTGGGTTCTGTTCCAACCCCGCAGTCACTGGCAGGGCTGGCTTGAATGGGACGATGGCACGCCGGGATTGCAGCAGCTGCGACTTACGCAGGCCCATCAGCGCCAGCAGATCCTGAGCGCGTTTGAACGCCTGCTTGCACTTAAAGATGATGCTCCCCCCTTCCTCAAGGATCTGCAGCATACGGCACTGGAGGAAATACTGATTCGCGCTGCGGGCATCTGCCAGAACCAGCCACGACACCGCGATAGCCGGATTGATCTGGCCTGTCGTTTTATGGAAGAAAATCTCGCCACAGCCTTTCGCATTGAAGATGTAGCAGAAGCTTGTAATCTGTCGGCCTCTCGTCTGGCTCACTTGTTCAAAGATTATATGGGCATCAGCGTCAAAGCCTGGATTACCAGTATGCGGCTGCAGGAAGCCCGACGACGCCTCATCTACTCAGACGCCAACATTAGCCAGATCGCCTATGCCGTGGGATTTGAAGATTCCAACCTGTTTGCCAAAAACTTCAAGAAGAGCATTGGCTGTACACCGCGCGAGTTTCGCCAGTCGTTTACCAATCGTCCAGACTGATCGCTGCTGACAGCTGGACATCCCTCGAAGATCGGCCCACATGCACACGGTAGTCGCCCGCTGTTCGCACCCAGCTCGCGCTGATCTCATCGTAGTGCGCAAGCTGATCCAACGGCACCTCAAAATCGAGCCGTCGCCGCTCTCCCGGCGCCAACCGCACTTTGACGAAACCCTTGAGCGCCTGGGGCGGGCAGGATTCCACCGGGCTACCGATATAGAGCTGCGCCACTTCCGAGCCCGCACGCTGCCCCGTATTGGTCAGCTGACAGCTTATCCGCAACACCTCATCGTCAGCGCCCAGTTCACAGAGGAGATCACTGAATGCAAAGCGGGTATAAGTCAGGCCGTGACCAAACGGAAACAGCGGTGCAATACCGGCATAGTCAGCGTAGCGGTAGCCGACAAAACACGCTTCGTCGTAGTGAACCACATTGTTTTCTCCTGGAAACGTGCGCAGCGATCGGTGCGCGGGGCTGTCGGCCAGACGCGCCGGAAAGGTGACAGGCAGTCGGCCGCCGGGTTCAGCATCACCAAAAAGCACCCGGGCAATGGCGCTGCCTCCTTCCATTCCCGGATACCAGGCCATCATCACGGCCGCCACCTCGTTTAGCCACGGCATGGCTACCGGGGCGCCGCAAAGCAGCACCACCACAGTGTTGGGATTGACGGCTGCGGTCTTGCGGATCAGGGCATCCTGTGCGCCGGGCAGGGCCAGTGCCTTGCGATCTACCCCCTCCGAATCCAGCCCGGGCCTGTGACTCAGGCCCGCAAACACGACAGCGACATCGGCTTCTTCGGCTGAACGCACAAACGTGTAGCGGCCCTTATTTTCCCGGCGCATTCCGGCCAGCGGAGTAACTTCGTAAGGAGGCCATACCCCGGCGCTGCCGCCCCACAGGGGAAAGCAGTTGCGCGAGGCCAGTTTAGGGCCCAGCAGGGCAATTCTCAGGCCGCACCGCGGTGCCAGGGGCAATACTGCATCCCGGTTTTTAAGCAGCGTAAAGCTTTCCTCGGCCATTGTCCGCGCCAGTTGCTGATGAGCCGGGGTGTTGCGACGCCCCGCTGACGGCGTATTGTCGAGATGCCCGGTCAGCGCCATCACCCGCAACAGATCGGCTACGCGACCGTCGAGTTCCGCCTCGGTCAACTGACCTGCAGCCACGGCATTGCGCAGATTGCGCGCCTTCAAGCGGCTTCCCTTACCGGGCATTTCCAGATTCAGCCCGGCGCGTAGACAGGCCTGGGCGCTGCTGGTGCGGCGAGCGGCAAACCAGTCACTCACCACAAAGCCACGAAACCCCCATTCGTTCCGGAGCTTGTGTTGCAGCAGGTACTCGCTTTCACAACAGGGAAAACCGTTAAGCGCGTTATAGGCAGCCATTACTGACCAGGCACCGCCGGTTTCGACCGCTGCTTTGAAGGCGGGCAAGTAGCTTTCTTCCAGCGCCTGCTCCGAAACCTTCGCGTCCAGTCGGACACGGTTAGTCTCCTGATTGTTGACCGCCAAATGCTTGACGCAGGCCGCAACACCACGCTGCTGTATGCCCCGGATAATGGGCACCGCAAGGCGGGCATTGAGATATGGGTCTTCACTGAGATATTCAAAAGTACGGCCGTTAAGCGGCGTCCGGGTGATATTGATCGCCGGCCCCAGTAGCACCCGCGCGCCGACGGAGCTGGCCTCATCTCCAACTGCCTCGCCATAGACTTGCAGCAGGCTTTCGTTCCAGCTTGCCGCCTGTGCAATCCCGGAGGGAAAAGCCGTACAGCGGTGCAGCGCTGAGTGAAAGGCGATGCCACGAGGACCGTCCGTCATCTTCATGGGGGCAATACTCAGTCGGGGTACGCCTTGGGTTTTGAACAGGCTTTTGCCGGCACACAACGAAACTTTCTCTGCCAGCGTCAGCCGCTGCAGCAGATCACTAACACGTTGTTCAAGCGGGTCCGATTCAGACATGAGGTAAGGGCCATAGCGTATGATTGCACGGGCCCACCCTATCCGGGAACAGGACACCATAACAGGTGTATAACTGCTGGATCACAGCGCTTTTCTGCTGCAATTCAGTCGCGAGTGGTAGGCCGCACCAGCGCACGCAGCCAGTTCAGGAACCCGTTCCCGGTGAGCACCATCCGGTCTACATCGTCGAAAAAACGCTCCAGTGCCGCCGGGTCTTTAAAATAGTCCGCCCGGGTAATCATCTCACGTTCGGTATCCAGCTGTTTTACCACCTGCGCCGGATTGCCGGCGACAATCACATTGGCTGGCACGTCACGGCTCACCACTGCGCCAGCTGCCACCACCGAATTTTCGCCGATCGTCACCCCTTTGAGCACAGTGGCGTGATCACCCAGCCAGACGTTGTCAGCAATGTGCACGGGTGCCACGCGATCATCGCGTTTGGTACGGTCGTATACACCGTGCCAGTCGCAGTCGGTGATATAAACACCATTGGCCATCATTACGCTGTGCCCGATTTTGATCTCATCGCTGGCTGAAATTCGCGTACCAGGACTGATCATCGCGTAGTCACCTATTTCAATGCGTCCCGCATCTGGCTCTCGGCCCCACACGCCTATTTTTACCCGATTATCAGGCTCGCCAATGATCGTTGCGCATTTACCAATGGATATATTCGGCCCGGAAATTGAAATGTACCAAGGCTTCATACACGTGTGATAATCCCCCAGGTAATCGCAAGCAGGCTTTAGAAAGTGATTGGTATACCAGCGCCGAAAGCGCAGATAGTTCTTTTTCACCCAGTATGGGCGTCGGTCCTGACGCATGCCTTTTCTCTTTATGTAAATAATAAGTGCGGGAGGCCGAAAGTTTGACAAGCCAGACCGCAAAGGGCAACTCGGTACGTGCAGTTACCAGTAATCAGTCTGGTATACACGACAAATTAGAAGAAGAAGTGCGCAAACACCTGCGCAGTAGATTTTTAAAGCCGTACGCTGAGCACAATGTAACCGCCTTTGAGCACGCAGGCTGCTGGCTTGAGCAGCAACGCAAACCGCTGCTGTTAGATTCCTATTGCGGCACCGGGGAAAGCTCCGTCTGGCTGGCGCAGCAACACCCCGATTGCGCGGTGATTGGTATTGATAAATCGTCTGCTCGGCTGAGCAAACAAAAACGCCTGCCAGAAAACTGTCTGCTGGTGCGCGCCGATACCGACGACATCTGGCGTCTGGCGCACGACGCAGGCTGGCAGCCACGGCAGCATACCCTGCTTTACCCCAATCCCTGGCCTAAATCCGAACACCTGAAACGTCGGATTCACACATCTCCTCTCTTCCCCACCTTACTAGCGCTTGGCGGCAAGCTGGAGCTGCGCACCAACTGGCGTATCTACGCAGAAGAGTTCTGCGCGGCGTTAAAAATTGCCGAAATTCCTGCCCATGCGAGAAAACTGGAGATTAATCAGCCAATTACTGCTTTTGAACGGAAGTATGCTGGTGCCGGTCAAACTCTGTGGCAAGTGGCTGTGCGATTGTCATCGCCCCCACTATCCCCGCTATAATGCAACAGTACACATCGAGGAAGGGATCATGAGCGCCGAACCGTTCAGAGCCGCGAGCACCACTGACAGCATCTGGCATTCCATCCGCAACGAAACTGCGGAAGAGGTAAAGCACGAGCCCGTGTTGGCCAGCTTCCTGCACGCCACGATTTTAAATCATGACTCACTGGAAACAGCCTTGAGTTTTCACCTGGCCAACAAACTGGATTCGCCAACCGCATCAGCCCTGCTGGTGCGTGAGGTTATTGAAAATGCCATGGCGGCCGACCCGACCATTGGCGAGGCCATGCGCGCTGATATTGCCTCGGTCAAACAACGCGATTCTGCCTGTGACAGCCTGTCCATCCCCTTTCTCTATTTCAAAGGTTTTCACGCCCTGCAGTCGTACCGGATAGCCCACTGGCTGTGGAACCAGGGCCGCGAATCGCTAGCACTGTTTTTTCAGAACCGAATTTCCTGTGAATTCGGGGTAGATATTCACCCGGCTGCCAAAATCGGCCGCGGCATCATGCTCGACCACGCTACCGGCGTGGTAATAGGTGAAACCGCCGTGGTAGGCAACAACGTGTCCATCATGCAATCCGTGACTCTCGGAGGCACGGGCAAGGAACACGGCGACCGCCACCCGAAAATTTCAGACGGCGTACTGATCGGCGCCGGTGCCAAGATCCTCGGCAATATCCGTGTGGGCGAGGGTGCCCAGATAGCTGCCGGCAGCGTTGTATTGAAAGACGTCGAACCGCACACCACGGTAGCCGGCGTGCCCGCCAAGGTGGTCGGCAAACCGGACTGTGACCAGCCTGCGCTCGAGATGAATCACCGGGTGTGTTGCGGGGATGATTGAGCGGCGCTCTAGGCACCGCTCACGATGCGAACTTTCAGGGCGTGCAGTTAGGCCTGTAACCAGCCGAGCGCGCCTGCTTATAGATCTGCTGCATTTCTGGCATTAACGCCTGCAAGTCAGAAATGCGTGTTTCATGGGAGGGGTGAGTCGACAGAAACTCGGGCGGCTGCCCCTGAGAGGCCGCCGCCATGTTGTGCCACAATTCAATGCTGGCCTGCGGATTAAAGCCCGCCTGCGCCATTAATTGCACTCCGATATTATCTGACTCAGATTCCTGCAAGCGCCCATAGGGCATCAGCACACCGTACTGCGAGCCAAGACCCAACGCGGCCATCACCGTCTGCTGGCCCGCACCTTCACCTATCAATGCACCAATGATTTGCTGGCTGGACTGGGACACGAACTGCATCGACATTCGCTCAGCGCTATGTTGTGCCATCACGTGACCCACTTCGTGGCCAATAACGGAGGCTAGCTGATCCTGATTCTTAGCGACTTTCAATAGCCCGGTATGCACGCCGATTTTCTTGCCCGGCAAGGCAAACGCGTTGGCGCTTTTCTCGTCAAATACGACCACCTCCCAACCACCGCGATGTTCTGCCGGCAGCGTATTGGTAATAGCATCGGCAACACAAGTGACATATTGATTGACCTTGCCATCGCGCTGCACCGGTGTTTGCTGCTTCATCTCATCAAAAGCGGTGGCGCCCATCGTCGACATTTCGGCGTCGGAAAAAATTACAAGTTGCCGTCTGCCCGTTGGTGAGGTGGTGCAGGCTGCAATCAGTAAACCCACAAAAACCATTATCAGCGTGCGCTTCATGCCATGTATCCTTGAACAATCAATGCGGATTCGCATGGTATCACAGCCAAAAGAAACAACATGAAACGGGTTCACGATGGCCACAAAAATTCAGCGCTGCAGCTGGTGCGGCGACGACGAATTGTACTGTACCTATCACGATGAGGAGTGGGGCGTGCCGCTCAGCAATGAGCAAAAGCTGTTTGAATTCCTGGCGCTGGAATCAGCCCAGGCGGGGTTGTCTTGGATCACCATCTTGCGCAAACGGGAAAACTACCGCAAAGCGTTTAAACAGTTTGAAATAGCGACAGTCGCCAGGTTCACGAAAGCCAGCGTTGAGCGCCTGATGCTTGACCCGGGGATAGTGCGCAACCGCGCCAAGATAGAAGCCACCATCAACAATGCCCAGCGCTTTCTCGAGGTACAGGCGGAGTACGGCCGCTTTGCACTTTACCTGTGGGATTTTGTCGATGGCTCACCGCAGCAACCCGCGCGCCGCGCCATGAAAGACATTCCCGCCACCACCAGTCTCTCGGACAAAATCGCAAACGACCTGAAAAAACGCGGGTTTAAATTCCTTGGGAGCACCACGGTCTACGCCTTCATGCAGGCTACAGGCATGGTTAACGATCACATTGTCACTTGCCATCGTCACCCCGTATGCGTTGAACTGGGCAAAAGGTTCACAGTCTGAATAGATAGGCGACAGGGGAAAGAGCATGAAACACACATTTTTACTGGGTATGTGTCTTTGGCTGACCGCCTGTTCATCCGTGCCGGTTGAGACTGACTTCAACCCCACCGCCCCCTTCAACAGCTATCAGCGCTACCACTGGCAAAGTGAAACCAGCGGTGGTGACCGCAGTGTCAGCCCTTTTCATGTTGAGCGCGTGCGCAACCAACTACAAACCCTGCTGCAACAACAACGCTATCAGGAAGCCGGGCGAACCGAAAAGCCGGATTTTCTATTGCGTTACTATCTTAGTGAGCAGATTGAGGGCCATGGTCGAGGCCGTAACACCCGTGGCTCCGTTGGCCTGGGCAGCGGTCGCGGGGGTTTTGGTCTGGGTGTATCGGTAGGTTTTCCGCTGGGGAGCAGCCACCCGGAACGAAAACTGCGAGTCATCGTGGATATTCTCGATGGCCATAGCAAGCAGCTTAGCTGGCGTGGTATTGCAGTCGTAGACGCGGATGATTCACCGGAAAAAGTAGGGGAAGCTATTGAGAGCGCGGTCAGCGCCATCTGGGCAAAATACCCGCCAGGCCGTTGATGACGACAGCTGACAGCGCCCCGCTGTTACTGATGATACTCAGCAGACAGTTCGCGGACACACTCAATAAATGCTCCGGCGTGTGCCGGATCAACTTCTGGTGTAATGCCGTGTCCCAGGTTGAATACATGACCTGTGCCGTGACCAAAGCTTTTCAGAATGGTAGCCACTTCCTGACGTATACGCTTAGGTGAGGCGTAGAGCATGGTCGGATCCATATTGCCCTGCAACGCGACCTTGTCGCCGATACGCTTGCGCGCCTCGCCGATATTGATCGTCCAGTCCAGACCCACCGCCTGACACCCGCTGGCGGCAATGCTTTCCAGCCACAGGCCGCCATTTTTGGTAAACAAGATACAGGGAACTTGCCGACCCTCATGCTCTTTAATCAGGCCATCGACAATCTTCTGCATGTAGTGCAGGGAAAATTCCTGATAAGCCGCAGCACTCAGGGTGCCACCCCAGGTATCAAAAATCTGTACCGCCTGAGCCCCGGCCTTAATCTGACCGTTTAGGTAGGACACTACCGATTGAGCCAGCTTGTCGAGCAGACCGTGCATCAGTTCCGGCTGGTCATACGCCAACGCCTTGGTGGTGCGAAAATCCTTGGAGGAGCCGCCTTCAACCATATAGGTGGCCAACGTCCACGGACTGCCCGAAAAGCCAATTAGTGGCACTCGGCCATTCAGTTCGCGGCGAATGGTGCGCACGGCATCCATCACATATCCGAGATCTTTCTCTGGATCAGGTATCGGCAATGCATCCACATCTGCCTGAGTGCGAACCACTTTTTTGAAACGTGGGCCTTCGCCAGTTTCAAAGTACAGCCCCTGCCCCATGGCATCGGGTATGGTCAGAATATCGGAAAACAGAATAGCGGCATCCAGCGGGTAACGCTCCAATGGCTGCAGGGTTACCTCGCAGGCGAGCTCCGGATTCATACACAGCGACATGAAGTCACCGGCTACCGCTCGGGTCGCGCGGTATTCAGGCAAGTAACGCCCTGCCTGACGCATCATCCACACCGGCGTATAGTCGACGGGTTCACGCAGCAGAGCGCGAAGGAAAGTATCGTTTTTTAGGGTGCTCGTCATTACTGGCGCTCCGCCTGCAGTGTGGGTGACTTCTGGGAAGCATCGGGCGTCAGGCTCCTGACGCCCGATGAGAAGCTCAGACTTTCAGGTAATCCAGAATACCTTCAGCCGCCTGTCGACCTTCCCAGATCGCAGTGACCACCAGATCTGATCCGCGCACCATATCGCCGCCAGCGAATACTTTGGCATTGCTGGTCTGGAACTTGTATGTCTGCTCTTCCGGAGCAACTACGCCCTGCCAGTCATTCAGGTTAATGCCAAACTCACCGAACCAGTTCGGCGGGCTGGGGCGGAAACCAAAGGCGATCAGCACCACGTCGGCGGGAATCACTTCTTCGCTGCCGGGGATTTCCTCGGGGCGGCGACGACCATTCTCATCGGGCTCACCCAGACGTGTGGTAACCACCTTAACGCCTTCTACTTTGTCACCACCGACGATGGCAACGGGCTGGCGATTATAGAGAAACTGCACGCCCTCTTCTTTTGCGTTAACCACTTCGCGGCGCGAACCCGGCATGTTTTCTTCGTCGCGGCGGTAGGCACACACAACGCTCTCGGCGCCTTGGCGAATGGAGGTACGGTTACAATCCATGGCTGTGTCACCACCACCAAGAACAACCACCCGCTGGCCACGCACGTCGATAAAATCGGTAGCGTCTGTTTCCCAACCCTGGTTGCGATTCACATTGGAAACCAGAAATGGCAAGGCATCGTATACGCCGGGCAGATCTTCACCGGTAAAGCCGCCCTTCATGTAGGTGTAGGTACCCATACCAAGGAAGACGGCATCGAACTCATCCATCAGTTCCTTCGGCATGACATCTTTGCCCACTTCGGTATTGAGACGGAACTCGATACCCATGTCTTCAAATACCTGGCGACGGCGCGCCATGACAGATTTTTCGAGTTTGAACTCGGGAATACCGAAAGTGAGCAGACCACCGATTTCCGGGTATTTATCGAACACTACCGGCTTAACGCCCGCGCGTACCAGTACGTCAGCACAGCCTAACCCAGCTGGCCCCGCACCAATAACGGCAACTTTTTTGTCAGTCCAGACACGCTCTGACAGGTCTGGTCGCCAACCCATGGCCAGCGCGGTGTCGGCGATGTATTTTTCGGTAGAGCCGATGGTCACTGCACCAAAACCGTCATTCAGGGTACAGGCCCCTTCGCACAAACGATCCTGCGGGCAAACCCGCCCGCAGACTTCTGGCAGGGTGTTGGTCTGATGCGACAGCTCAGCGGCCTCAAACAGGTTGCCCTCACTGACCAACTTCAGCCAATTGGGAATGTAGTTGTGCACAGGGCACTTCCACTCACAATAGGGGTTACCACAGGCAAGGCAGCGATCTGCCTGCGAGGCGACCTGTTGCTCGCGATAGGGCTCGTATATCTCGACAAACTCGGCCTTGCGCACATCGATGGCTTTTTTGTCCGGGTCTGCGCGACCGACATCGATAAACTGGAAATTATTACTCTGACGTTCCGTCATAAAATTACCTCAATCCTTCCCCGCTCAACCTATTCCGGACGCTGGCGTGTACTCGCCAGCAGGGCTCCCAGGCTCGCCGCCTTGGGTTTGACCATCCAGAATTTGGCAATGTAATCGGAGAAGTTCTCCAGAATTTCGGCGCCCCAGGCTGAGCCAGTTTCGGCTACAAATTCCTGAATATTGGCGCGCAGATGTGAGCGATAGGCTTCCATCGACTCGGATGTAATACGGCAGATCTCGACCAGCTCGCTGTTGTAACGATCCACAAAGCGATGCTCAAGATCCAGCACGTAGGCAAAACCGCCTGTCATACCAGCACCGAAGTTGACGCCCGTGGGGCCCAACACGGTGACGTTGCCGCCAGTCATATACTCGCAGCAGTGATCACCGGTGCCTTCGACAACCGCATGGGCCCCGGAGTTTCGAACACCGAAGCGCTCACCAGCGCGGCCACTGGCAAACAATCGACCGCCGGTGGCACCGTAGAGACAGGTATTACCAATGATCGCGGTATCCTGCGACGCAAACCGGCTGCCTTTGGGCGGATAAACCACCAGCTTGCCGCCAGCCATGCCTTTGCCTACGTAATCGTTGGCATCACCTTCAAGGTACATATGCAGGCCGCCAGCATTCCACACGCCGAAGCTCTGGCCGCTGGTGCCCGTCAGGCGAAGGGTAATAGGCGCATCGACCATGCCATCGTTGCCGTAACGCTTGGCAATTTCGCCTGACAGGCGGGCACCGATAGAGCGATCGCAGTTGGTCACGGTAAATTCAAATTCACCGCCGCGCTTGTTCTCAATCGCATCCAGTGTGGCCGCAACCATGGCCTCGGCCTTTTCACCCTTGTCGAACGGGGCGTTCAGAGCAACCTGACAGAATTCAGGCTGACCTTCAGCGTCGACGTCTTTGTGCAAAATCGGCGACAGGTCGAGTTTGCCGTGCTTCTCGGTAGCCCCTGCATGCTGCTCCAGCAGGTCGGTGCGACCAATCAGCTCATCCATCGTCCGAATGCCAAGGCTAGCCATCAGTTCCCGGGTTTCCATAGCCATGAACCTGAAGAAGTTCACCACCATATCCACGGTACCGATAAAGTGCTCGTCGCGCAGGCGACCATCCTGCGTTGCGACACCCGTGGCACAGTTGTTCAGGTGACAGATGCGCAGGTACTTACAACCCAGCGCTACCATCGGAGTAGTACCAAAACCAAAACTCTCGGCGCCGAGTATTGCGGCTTTCACCACATCCAGACCGGTTTTCAAACCGCCGTCTGTCTGTACGCGTACCATGCCACGCAGACCATTGCCGCGCAGCGTCTGCTGGGCTTCAGCCAGACCAAGTTCCCAAGGAGAACCCGCATAGCGAATTGAGGTAATCGGACTGGCAGCCGTGCCGCCATCGTAACCGGAGATCGTGATCAGATCCGCATAGGCTTTGGCCACACCGGCAGCAATCGTTCCGACGCCGGGTTCAGATACCAGTTTCACAGACACCAGCGCCGCTGGGTTAACCTGCTTCAGGTCAAAGATCAGCTGCGCAAGATCCTCGATAGAATAGATATCGTGGTGCGGCGGCGGCGAAATCAGTGTCACGCCAGGCACAGAGTAACGCAGGCGTGCGATCAGTTCGTTGACCTTGCCGCCAGGCAGCTGGCCGCCCTCACCGGGCTTGGCACCCTGGGCAACCTTGATCTGCAGCACTTCCGCGTTGACCAGATAATGCGGTGTAACACCAAAGCGACCAGAAGCCACTTGTTTGATCTTCGAATTGCGCTCTGTGCCGTAACGGGCCGGGTCTTCACCGCCCTCACCGGAGTTGGAGCGACCGCCAAGCCGGTTCATGGCCGTCGCGAGCGCCTCGTGGGCTTCTGGGCTCAACGCGCCCAGCGACATACCGGCCGAGTCAAAGCGCGGCAGGATGTTCTCGATGGGTTCTACCTCATCCAGCGGGATGGGCTTGGCGTCCTTCAGTTTCAACAGATCGCGCAGCGTCGCTACCGGACGCTCATTCACCAGTTGGCTGTAGGCCTTCCAGCGAGTGTAATCGCCGGTCTGCACCGCGTCCTGCAAGCCCTTCACCACATCCGGGTTAAAGCTGTGGAATTCTTGGCCGTGGACAAACTTAAGCTGACCACCGGGGTTAATCGGCTTGCGTGGAATCCAGGCCAGCGTAGCCAGAGCTTCCTGATCCTTTTGCAGCTCACCATAGTCCGCACCTTTGATACGGCTGGCGGTGCCACGGAAACACTGCTCTACAATTTCATCGTCCAGGCCGATAACTTCAAACAACTGGGCGCCCCGATAGGATGCAATGGTCGAGATACCCATCTTCGACAGGATCTTCATCAGCCCTTTGTTGATGCCTTTACGGTAAGCGGTATGGCACTGATTGGTATCGCCCACCAACTCACCGGTACGCAGCATGTCATTAATCACGCTGTAGGCCATGTACGGGTAGACAGCAGTTGCACCGTAACCAAACAGACACGCCAGCTGATGGGAATCGCGGGCGCTGCCGGACTCCACCACAATATTGGCGTCGCAGCGCAGGCCCTGCTTTATCAGGTGGTGATGCACCGAGCCGGTTGCCATCAGCGAGTGAATGCTGACAAGCCCTGGCTCTATATCGCGGTCGGTCAGCAGCAGGATGGTCTTGCCGCTGTTTACAGCAGCTACCGCTGTGTCGTTCAGCGCCTTGATGGCACTGCGCAAGTCTGTGGTGGCCGGATCGTAGGTGAGGCTGATGCGCTCCACCGAGAAATTCGGGTTGTTAAGCTCCAACAGACGCTGGAACTTGTCCGGCGACAGAACCGGGCTGGACAGAATCAGGCGTTCGGCGTGATCAGCTGTTTCTTCAAAAACGTTCTTTTCGCGGCCCAGACAGGTTTCCAGGCTCATCACGATCGCTTCGCGCAGCGGATCAATTGGCGGGTTGGTTACCTGCGCGAACTTCTGGCGGAAGAAATCGTAGAGCGGACGCTGCTGGCGAGAAAGCACTGCCATGGGTGTATCGTCACCCATAGACCCAACCGCTTCGTTGCCGGACTCAGCCAGAGGACGCAAGACCTGCTCACGTTCTTCAAAGCTGACCTGAAAGTACTTCTGATAGGCCTTGA
This sequence comes from Litorivivens sp., assembly GCF_057445395.1. NCBI lineage: Bacteria > Pseudomonadati > Pseudomonadota > Gammaproteobacteria > Litorivivens > Litorivivens sp. The sequence continues at coordinate 19,509 of NZ_JBVBUV010000012.1, read as the reverse complement.
GCTGCTCTTTGCCAACCAGATCTGGAACCAGCTCCGACGACAGGGTGGACTCCAGCCGGGTCGCGTGTTCCTTCAGCCACTTTTTGTAGGGCTGTTGCGTTTTCAGCTGAGCGTCGACATCGGCGGTGTGCATCACTTCGCCGGTTTCGGTATCGACAACCAGAATCTGGCCGGGACCGACTCGGCCTTTGGCTATGACATCTTCTGGCTTGTAGTCGTAGGTGCCAATTTCCGAAGCCAGGGTAATGAAACCATCAGTGGTCGTAACCCAGCGCGCCGGGCGCAAACCATTGCGATCGAGCATACACACAGCGTAGCGACCATCGGTCAATACGATACCCGCAGGGCCATCCCAAGGCTCCATATGCATGGAGTTGTATTCGTAAAACGCCTTCAGGTCCGCGTCCATGTGCTCCATGTTCTGCCAGGCTGGTGGCACAAGCATGCGCACAGCGCGAAACAGCGGCATACCGCCAGCAACCAGCAATTCCAGCATATTATCCAGGCTGGAAGAGTCGGAGCCGGTGCGGTTAACCAGAGGGGCAATAGACTCTACCGGCGGCAGCAACGGGCTGGAGAATTTGGCGGAACGGGCTTCTGCCCAGTTACGGTTGCCTTCAATGGTATTGATCTCGCCATTGTGGGCCAGCATCCGGAAAGGCTGCGCCAAGGGCCAGCGCGGCAGGGTGTTGGTGGAGAAGCGCTGATGGAAGACACAAATAGCGGTTTCAAGTCGCGCATCACCCAGATCCGGGTAGAACTTGGGGAGATCCACCGGCATCATCAGGCCTTTGTAGGACAGCACCGAGGATGACAGGCTACAAATGTAGAAGTCAGCGTCGTTCTTCAGTGCGTTTTCTACACGGCGACGCACCACATAGAGCTTGGTGCACAATTCCTGATCACTGGCCGCATCGCTGTTGATGAAGACCTGCTCAATGCGTGGCAGGCTTTCAATCGCGATTTCACCGCACACGGAAGGGTCGTGCGGCACTTCGCGCCAGCCCACACATTCCAAACCCTGCTCCGCCAGCGCAGTTTCCATGGCCTTACGGGCAGCGTCCGCCTTCGCGGTATCGGTGCTCAGGAAAATCTGGCCAATCCCGTATATGTCGCTCAGGGTGGCGGAAAACGCTTCGTCTGCGAGGGTACGCAGGAAACTGTCAGGTTTCTTGAGCAACAGGCCGCAGCCGTCACCGGTTTTACCGTCGGCAGCAATCCCGCCCCGGTGCGTCATGCAGGTCAAGGACTCGATGGCTGTCTGCAGCAACTTATGGCTGGGCTCACCCTGCATATGGGCAATAAGGCCAAAGCCACAGTTGTCACGCACATCCTCAGGTCTGTACAGGCCTGTACTCATAAATCGACTCTCGCAAAAAAACTCAGAAAATCAGAAAGATAGCTATAGCAGTCGCGCTCCAATGCCCGCAGACACCGGAAAAAAGGAGGGACATTCTACACGCCTGGCGCATAGGCGACAAATTTGCCCGCAAAATAGGCGGTATAAATAAACTTTTTGTCAGTTAAAACAAATACTTAATTTCCCCGGATGGCAGCCACTACAGCATCCTGTGGCACCGCATCGGTGACTATGGCCTCACCAATACCGGATAACAGCACCAGCCGCAGACGGCCGTCCAGCACTTTTTTGTCGCGCGCCATCAGGGTCAAAAATTGCTCAGGGCTCATATCCGCCGGTGGCGCAACCGGCAGGGCCGCGCGCTCCAGCAGACGAGTGAGGCGCTCTACCTCAGCCCTGGGCAGCCACCCCAAGTCCGCCGACAATCGTGTAGCAATCACCATGCCAGCTGCCACGGCTTCGCCATGCAACCAGCTGCCATACCCGGTGGCGGTCTCAATGGCATGCCCAAATGTATGCCCCAGATTGAGAATCGCCCGACGGCCCGACTCTCTTTCATCCTCAGCAACGACCTTCGCTTTGTTTTCACAGGAGCGCAGAATCGCCTCCGCCAGCAGCTCGCCATCTCTGGCAAGCAGTGCATCCCAGTTGGCCTCAAGCCACTCGTAAAAAGGCACATCGGCAATCAGACCATACTTTAGAACTTCGGCCAATCCGGCCGCGTACTCGCGAGCAGGCAGGCTTTTCAGCGTATCGGTATCAATGATCACGCATTGGGGCTGGTAAAAGGCACCTATCATGTTTTTACCCAGCGCGTGATTAACCCCGGTCTTGCCCCCGACCGAAGAATCCACCATAGAGAGCAGCGTGGTAGGCAATTGGATAAACGGCACGCCACGCTGGTAGCTGGCTGCGGCAAAGCCGGTCATGTCGCCAACAACACCACCACCCAAAGCGATCAGCGTGGTACTGCGTGAATGATTGTCTTCAAGCAAACGATCAAATATGTGATTCAAGTATTCGAGGGTTTTGTATTGTTCTCCATCGGGCAGAGTGACAACACTGACTTTCTTACCCTCAAGCCGCGCGAGAACGGCATCCAGATACAACGGCGCGATCGTCTCGTTGGTGACAACGCAAGCCTGATTGCCACGAACAAATGACGGCCAGTTGTTATCAGCCAGCAGGCGCGGCGCAATGCGAATGGGATAGCACCGCTCGCCCAGATCCAGGGTTAGTTCTCGCATGGGGGAATATTCTGCCAAGTAAATGGCTATTGTAGCGTTTTCCGGGGAATTCAGGCCAGCAGGAGACGCTTCAATTCTGTCGCCACCGCGCGCGGCGTGCGCCCATCGGTGTCGATAATGATATGCGCCACCTCTCGATACAAGGGATCCCGAACCGCCATGAGTTCTTTGAGTACCTTGCGGGGGTTGGCATTTTGCAGCAGTGGGCGCTTTTTATCTTTGGCGGTACGGCGAACTTGCTCATCAACGGAAGCGTAGAGATAAATCACAGTGCCGCGCGCCATCAGCTGACGGTTTTCGGGACGCCCTATGACACCGCCGCCAGTGGAAACCAGCACACCGTCTCGCAGAGAGAGCTCCTCAATCATCGCTGTTTCGCGTTCTCGAAATCCGGCCTCGCCTTCCTTGTCGAAAATCCAAGGAATGTCGACACCGCTGCGCTCTTCAATCTCGCGGTCGGCGTCACGGAAATCCAGATGGAGGTCGTCGGCCAACAGCCGACCAATTGTGCTCTTGCCAGCCCCCATAGGGCCGACAAGGAACACGCGTTCATGCTTCATAGAGTTATTCGACGAGGGTATCGGCCAATATACGCGGCGTGATGAAAATCAGCAGCTCGGATTTATCCTGCTCAACCTGAGTACGCTTGAACAGGCGGCCAATATAGGGGATATCACCCAAGAACGGAACCTTGGTCGTAGAACTGATATCGGTGGTTTCATAAACACCACCCAGAACCACAGTTTCACCATTGCCCACGAGCACCTTCGTTTTCAGCTCAGTGGTATCAATGGTCGGCACCTGACCACCCAACCCAGTCGCGATAACCAACTGCCCTACGGTATCCTGATTGATCAGCAAATCGAGCAAGATGCGGTCATCAGGAGTAATGATCGGGGTGACATCCAAACTGAGCACCGCCTCCTTGAAAGCGATGGTGGTCTCGCCATTGGACGCAGACTGCGGATAGGGAATCTCGGTACCCGCTTTGATGATAGCCGGCTCTTTATCACCAGTAATCACCTTCGGCTGGGACACTATTTCACCGCGCCCCTTGGATTCCAAAGCGGACAACTCCAGATTGAGGAACACATCATCGCCGATAAAGCCCAGCGCAAATGAGCCCGCCGCGCCCGCGACACCCAGGTCGGAAATCATACCCGGCACCACTTCATACGATGGATTACCCGCATTAATGGCATCAATCAGGTTGCTACTGGTTTCGTTGTTTTCTTCAATCGTGCCATTGGCTGACACGATATTGTCGGAATTGACCTTGGTGTAGGCACCACCCCAGCGCACCCCCAGACTCTGATCGAAATCTGAATTGGCTCGCACAATGCGCGCTTCAATCTGAACCTGCCGAATGGGCACATCCACCTGCTTGATAAGACGGCGAATCTCGTCGAGCTTCTCTGACGTTTCCGTAATCAGCAACGAATTAGTACGTGCTTCCAACACCACACGTCCGCGCTCAGACAGAATATCCTCACCATCATCATCTTCATCTCGCCCGCTGCGATTCGTTCTACGCTGAAACAGGGTCAGCAGATCTTTGGCATCCGCATAGCGGATGCGGATAAATTCACTGCGCAGAGGTGCCAGCTCACGCACCTGCTTCTGGGCCTCGATTTCCTGACGCTCACGTTCGGCAATTTCCGCCGCCGGTGCGACCATCAACACGTTGCCCACCAGGCGCTTATCCAAGCCCTTGGTTTTCAGCACTAACTCCAGTGCCTGATCCCAGGGAACATTTTTCAACCGCAATGTAATACTGCCAGTTACCGTATCGCTCGCCACCAGGTTCAGCTCGGTGAAATCCGCGATCAGCTGCAGTACGGCACGCACTTCAATGTCCTGAAAGTTCAGCGACAGCTTTTCACCAACATAAGCAAACTCTTTACGGCGCTCTTCCACTTCCGCCTGCGTCAGTGGCTTAACGCTGACCACATATTCATTGTCGGTCTGGTAGGCCAGGTAGTCGTAATCGCCGCTGGATTTAATTTCAAACCGCGTGCCTTTCGCCGTTCTTGTCGCGTCGATAAGTTGAACCGGAGTCGCAAAATCGCCCACGTCATAGCGACGACGCAATTGGTCAGGTAGCGAGACTTCGGAAAATTCCACAAAAATCTTGGTGCCCTGCTCATACACATTGATATCAGCCTTGGGATCTTTCAGGCTCAATACCAGCATGCCCTCACCATTCTGGCCACGCTTGAAATCCATGTCGGTTATGCGGTTGCCTGAAGCCGTTTCAACTTTCTGATCGCCCCGCGACACTTGCTGCAGCGTACCCGCCGTCTGCTTCAGGTAGTCAGACGAGATTTCGCCCACTTCAACCACCAGGTCATTGCCTTCAACCCGCGTAAGGTAGGGTGCCAGCTCAAGTAGATTCAGTACCAGACGGGTACGACCATTGCCTTCAAGGACAATGGCGCTACTGGCATTGCCATAAGACAGCGGGAATTTTTTCTGTTTCAACGAACTAGACACATTGGGCAAGTCCAGCGCGATCCGGGCCGGTTTCTCAATGGTATAGCCTTTGGGCTCGGGGGGGGTTGAATCAAAGCTTAACCGCGCCTCAAAGCGACCACCCTGCAATGACGAGAACTGAATATCTTTCAGTTCACTCGCTAAGAGCGGATGTGAGAGGATCAAGCAGACCACCCAAAGCAGGTACCGCTGCAAATTACGTGGCTTAATGATGTTCATGACTTCTCCGCTCGCTTAACCGTCACTCGTTTTTATTTCCAGTGTTCGTGGTCGCTCAATCCAACCATCCGCACCATCGGAAACGATTTCGATGATCAGGACATTGGTCTCATTCGACTCAACAATTCTGCCGTGATTGCGGCCAACATAGTTACCGCGCTTGACCCGGTGCACGCTGTTTTCACTGTCTTTCACCAGAGCCCAGCGCACGCCGTCTATTTCTAACGATCCCACCATACGCAGAGAGTCCAGACTGAACTGCTCGAGGAACTCTTGCTTGCGATTAAAATCGGGCGTCACCGTCGCATTACCCGACAGACGGGCCACCTGCTTTGCCTCGACCGGGCGAATAAAGGGGCTGCGCATACCGGAGGCACTGTAATTGAAAGCTTTATAGGCCTTGAACGGCGGGATCGGCGGAATTTGACCGACAGGCCGCGATTTAACCTCCGCCATGTAGGCATCAATATCTTCGTAGGCCGCGTTGCCTCCGCAGCCCGCCAAGGCCACTGTAACGCCCAAGATAACTCCCAGCTTTTTCATCAGCCCGCCTCCGGATCGCGATAGCGATACGTCTTGGCAGTGATAGACATACTGAGGTCAATCGCGCCTTTTACCCCGCCAATCTTGAAATCGTGAAGCGTAACGATTCGCGGCAGGCTGGCAATACCACTCACAAAGGCAGCCAGATCGTGATAGGGACCCTTCACCTGAATGCTGATGGGCAACTCGATGTAAAACTCTTTTTTGACTTCCGGCTGGAGTTTGATTGACGTGATTTCCAGGCCATTGGACACCCCTTCTTCGGTGATGTCTTCGAGCAGACCGGGAACTTCGGTGTCGGTCGGCAACTGACTCAATAACGCACCAAAGGTCTCTTCCATCTCGATCATTTGTTTGCGGTACGCCGCCAGGTTTGCCGCCTTGAATGCCTTACGCTTGTACTCCTCACGCAAATCCTGCTCTTTGGCGGTGACCTGAGCCAATTCCACCCGCAGCGGCGCAATCAACTGGAAATACCCGCCGATGACGACCGCCAGAAATACAACCAGCCAGAGGATCGCCTTGGCCAGTATCGGCCAGGTACCAATAGACTCGAAATCCAGATTATTGAGATCCAGATCTTTAAGGTCTTTTATTGCATCCTGAAAAGCCAAGGTTATTTCTCCTTACCTTTCTTTTCCTCGTCCGGCGAGGTAATGCTGAAGGAAAGTTCAAACTGGCTGCCCTGCTCACCGTAATCCGGAGCCGCCTTTACGGAAGTCAGGTTCGGATCCTTGAACCACTCGGAGCCGTCGACGCGGCGCATCAGGCTTGATACCCGGTTATTCGATTCCGCCTTGCCCACCACGTGAATCCTGTCCTTGCTGCGGGTCATTGTCTGAAAATACGCGCCATCAGGCATGGTGCGAACAAATTCATCAAAGATACGAACAATGACCGGGCGCTTGCCCTGCAAGCCCTGGATAATTTCCATCCGCTCCAGTAGCTCTGCGCGACGCTTTTCAAGTTCGCGAATTTCTTTCACCTGCCGGTCCAGTTCGGCAATATGCTGCTTCAAATAGCTGTTGCGCCCGTTCTGGTACTCAATCTGACCGGTCACCACCTGGTTCGCTATCAGCACAATAATGCCACCAAGCAGGGCCATACCGCCCAGAATTACCAGGAACTGCCGCTGCAACGCAGCACGTCGTTCTGCACGCCAGGGGAGGAGGTTAATATTTGCCATCAGTCAAAACTCCTCAGCGCCAGCCCGCAGGCAATCATCATTGCCGGTGCGTCACTGTTCAATGCCAGGACATCAACCCCAGGGGCCACTTCCATATTAGCAAAAGGGTTTGCGACGACGGTTGTAGTGCCTATTTCCTCGCCCACTTTCTCAGCCAACCCACTGGTTGAGGCAACACCACCCGCCAACACAACCAGATCAACCATGTTGTACTGGCTTGCCGAGAAAAAGAACTGAAGTGCGCGGGTTATCTGCTGCAACACGGCTTCGCGGTAGGGCTCGAGCACCTCTTCTTCATAGTCGTCGGAAATACCACCTTCTTTTTTGGCCTGCCCGGCCTCCTCATAGGTGATGCCGTAGCGGCGCTGAATCTCTTCCGTCAACTGGCGGCCACCGAATAGCTGCTCACGCGTGTAGATGGTTTCATTGTTAACGATCACGCTAAGGGTGGTTACGGTCGCCCCGATATCGACAATCGCCACCACCGAGTTCTCGTTCAACTCAAACTGCTCGACGATCAGCGAGAAGGCGCGTTCCATGGCAAACGCTTCAATATCAATAACCTTCGCTTCCAGCCCGGCCAGTTCAAGCGACTCTACTCGCGTATCGATATTTTCTTGGCGCGAGGCGGCCAGCAGCACTTCCACCATTTCCTCATTTCGCTCGGACGGGCCGAGCACTTCGAAGTCGAGCGCGACTTCATCCAGGGGATAGGGAATATACTGATCGGCCTCCATGGTGATCTGGGTTTCCAGAACATCCTCTTTGAGGTCGGCCGACATTTCGATCACCTTGGTGATGACCGCTGCACCCGATACCGCTGCCGCCGCATTTTTCTGCTTGGAGCGAGAGCGAGCGTAGGCCAGGCGTAGCGTTTCGGCCACCACCTCGGTATCGGTGATATTTTTTTCGACCACCGCATTTTGAGGTAAGGGAGCCACCGCGAAGCTTTCCACGCGGTAGCGACCGTCATTGCGGCTCAATTCCAGCACTTTGACAGTACTGGAACTAATATCCACACCAATCACCTGGCTGGGTCGCCAGCCGCCGAAAAGTTCCTTTAACACCAGAGTTTTCCTATCTGCATCCGAGACTTAGAACACACTTTTTATAATTAGATTAAATACCACAGAACCCGATTTCGCAAATGGTTATAATTAAATTTGAGTAGACAGCGTCTCAATTCGCTAACATAGGCGCCACTTCGCAAACCCCAAGCCACCATTCCACAGGGACCGAATGTCAAAATTTATTGTTCTACGGCGGGTACTTACACATTTAATTTTGGTGCTGACCGCCGCCGCCGTGGCCGGTTTCGCCGCTATCTTCATTTATTTAACACCAAAATTACCGGATGTTGATTCACTTCGCGACATCCGATTACAGACGCCGCTGCGCATCTACAGCAGCGATAACCTGCTAATCGGTGAATTCGGGGAGATGAAAAGAACACCGCTGGACTTCGAAGATATCCCACCACTATTTATTCAGGCCTTCCTCGCCGCTGAGGACGACCGTTTTTATAAACATCATGGCGTAGATATCGGTGGCTTGCTGCGAGCAGCGTCACAATTGATCATGAGCGGTGAAATCCAGACGGGCGGCAGCACCATCACCATGCAGGTCGCCAAGAACTACTTCCTCACTCAGGAACGAACTTTTTCTAGAAAATTCAATGAGATATTCCTTGCCATCAAGATCGAGCGGGCACTTTCAAAAGAAGAAATCCTCGAGCTTTACTTGAACAAGATATTTCTCGGCAACCACGCTTACGGTATCGAAGCGGCGGCCGGCGTATACTACGACAAGCATGTCGGCGAACTCAGCCTGGCGCAGATGGCCATGATCGCCGGTTTGCCAAAGGCACCCTCCCTGTATAACCCCCTCGCCAATGCATCGCGCGCCAAGTCGCGCCGCGACTGGATTCTCAGCCGCATGCTCGGTCTCGGCTATATCGACCAGCAGGCATACGAAGAGGCGCGCAAAACAGAAGTCAGCGCCAGTTATTACGGCAGCAAACTTCAGGCCGACGCCGCCTACGTCTCAGAGATGATCCGCCGCGAAATGATTCGCCGCTACGGACCCGATGCCTACACCGAGGGCTTCCGCGCCTTCGCCACCATCGATAGCAAGCTCCAGAACGTCGCCAACGAGGCAGTAATCGCCGGTGTCATGGATTACGACAATCGTCATGGCTACCGCGGCCCCGAGGATCACTGGCCGCTGAAAAAGAACCCTCAGGATCTGGAACACTGGCGCAGCGAACTGCGTCGCGTCGGCTCGGTAGGGCGCTGGGAACCCGCCCTGGTACTGAACGTTCAAGAACAGGCTGTTGATATTCTGCTCAGGGATGGCTCACAGACCACGCTGACCTGGGAAGATGGACTATCCTCAGCGCGTCCACGCCTTGATGAAAACAGTCTGGGTAAATCACCCGAGAAAGCCGCCGACATTCTGAAACGCGGCGATCTGATTCGCATTACCGCCGGCAAGGGCCAGACCTGGCAGCTATCACAACTGCCCGACGTTCAGGCATCGTTGGTTTCCATGAATGCGGAAACTGGCGCCATTGTCAGCCTGGTAGGCGGCTACGATTACGGCTACAGCAGTTTTAACCGGGTAACTCAGGCCAATCGGCAGCCAGGCTCCAACTTCAAACCCTTTATCTATGCCGCCGCACTGGAAAACGGCGCCACGCCAGCCACCATTATCAACGACGCACCCATTGTCTTTGACGACCAGCAGCTGGAGAGCACCTGGCGACCGACCAACGACAGTGGCAAATTCTACGGCCCCACCCGTCTGCGCAAAGCGCTTTACAACTCCCGCAACCTGGTGTCTATCCGCCTGTTACGCTCCACCGGCATCGCCAAAACCATCGACTACGTGACACGGTTCGGGTTCAGGAAATCACAATTACCTCGGGACCTGTCGCTGGCCCTCGGCAGCCTCTCTGCTACGCCGCTGGATGTGGTCAATGGCTACGCGGTCTTCGCCAACGGCGGTTATCGCGTCAAGCCCTACGTGCTCGAGCGCATTGAAGACCGAGACGGAAACGTCCTCTACCAGGCCGAACATCCCGTGGTGTGCCAGGACTGCGACGAGCAGACGGTTACGTTCCCGGAAGAGGAGATTTTTGTCGGCGACGAACCCTTCTTTGAAGAAGCCAACAACCTCGAAGCCATTCTCAATGCAAAACCCGAGATCCCGGAAGTTCAACACCCGGCAGCCGAGCGCATTGTTGAGGAACGCGTGGCCTATATAATGGACAGCATTCTCAAGGACGTTATCCGCTATGGCACCGGACGTCGCGCCCGCAAGCTTGGCCGCACCGACCTTGCCGGCAAAACCGGCACCACCAACGGCCCGACCGACGTCTGGTTCTCTGGCTATGGCGCCGGCATCGTTACCACCACCTGGGTCGGCTTTGACGACAACAAAAACCTGGGACGCCGTGAATACGGTGGCGCCACCGCCTTGCCCATCTGGATGAAGTACATGGAAACGGCCCTCAAAGGCGTTCCAGAGCGCCCGGCCAAGCAACCCCCGGGCATCGCGACAGTGCGTATCGACCCCAACAGCGGCAAACTGGCGGCGCCCGGTCAAAGCAACGCAATTTTCGAAATCTTTCGAGTGGAAGAGGTCCCCGAGGCAGACAGCGTGGAAGTACCCGCCATGTCACCCGGGGCCGGCCCTGGCGATAACACGCTGGAAGAGATCTTCTGAATACGGGCAGCGTTCTACAGCAGGCAGCCGACGCCACCTGCTGCTAGAGCGCCTCAAGCGCCTGAGCCAGATTATCCACCGCCACCACCGTCATGCCTTCAAGGGCTTTGCGCGGCCGGTTAGCCGTGGGCACAATGGCGCGCTTGAAGCCGTGCTTTACAGCCTCTTGCAAACGCTCCTGACCACTAGGGACGGGGCGAATTTCACCCGACAATCCCACTTCGCCAAAAACCACCAGATCCTCCGGCAAGGGGCGATCACGGAAACTCGATACAATCGCGAAAAGCAGCGCGAGATCGGCGCTGGTCTCCAGCACTTTTACCCCACCCACCACATTCACAAACACGTCCTGATCGCCTACCTGCAAGCTGCCGTGCCGGTGCAGAACCGCCAACAGCATCGCCAAGCGATTCTGCTCTAAGCCCACCGCTACCCGGCGTGGATGCCCGACAGCACTGGCGTCAACCAGCGCCTGAATTTCCACCAACAGCGGCCGCGTGCCCTCCCAGACCACCATGACTACACTGCCCGATGCCGGCTCGGCCTGCCGGTTAAGAAAAATTGCCGATGGATTTTTCACTTCCTTGAGCCCGAGTTCCGTCATGGCAAACACACCTAGCTCGTTGACGGCGCCAAACCGGTTCTTGTGCCCCCTCAGGGTGCGAAACCGGGTATCGCTGCTGCCTTCGAGCATAATCGAACAGTCAATCATATGCTCCAGCACCTTGGGTCCGGCCAGAGAACCCTCCTTCGTTACATGCCCAACCAGCAACACGATGGTATTGGTCTGCTTGGCAAAACGCGTCAGTGCTGCCGCACATTCTCTAACCTGCGATACGCTGCCCGGCGCGGAGCTGACTCCTTCCATATGCAGCACCTGCACCGAATCCACCACCATGACGGCCGGCTTCTGGCGCGCCGCCTGCGCCAAAATAGACTCCAACTGGGTTTCCGACAGCAATTGTAGCTTGTCCGCTTTCAGCTCGAGCCGTTTGGCGCGCATGGCTACCTGCTGTAGAGATTCCTCGCCGGTGATATAGAGCGCCGGCACCGATTCCGCCAACTTGCACAGCGTCTGCAACAACAGCGTACTTTTGCCGGCGCCAGGATGGCCGCCTATCAATACCGCCGACCCTGGCACCAGACCACCGCCGAGTACACGGTCAAACTCCGACGAGCCACTGTGAATGCGTGGCAAATCGGCTAGATCAATGCTGGCGAGCGTTTGCACCTGCGACGCCTCTGCACCGGCATACCCCACCGATCGCGCCGGGACCTTGCCTGCCGCTGGACCGAGGCGAACCTCAGACAGCGTGTTCCAAGCCCCGCAATCATGACACTGCCCCTGCCAGCGACTGTATTCACTGCCGCAATCATTGCAGACAAAAGCCGACTTCTGTTTCGCCATCGTTTTATTCCCCAATTCCCGGTTGGCCCCTGGCTAGGCCGCACCGTACAATACGCTTTTGATTCCCCGTGTAGTCTGACCTGTGATTGAACGCCCACTGATAGTTTCACCAACACTTGCCGCCACGCTCGGATTGCACGAAGCCATCCTGCTGCAGCTGCTGACCGAGTGGGCCCAGTTACACGGGGGAGAAGACAGCTGGCAGCTTATCGATAAAGACCAACTGCAACAATTACTGCCGTTCTGGCAGGAGCCGGAAATTGACCGTATTTTGCTGCAATTGCAATCCCAGGGTGTCATTACCCTGACCAGCGCGCTCAATAGCAGCGTGCGCAATGTGCGCTTCTCGCTCAACAGTGGCAATGCCGGATCGACGGAAACTTCCTCACCTGTACGCGAGCGCACACGCGCGCAACCACGCTCACCGGCCCCCCGACCGCAGCAGACTGCCCGCGGCACATCGCCCTATAATCGCGACGCTGGTGCCACACCCATCGACAGCAGTTGGCAGCCGGATCGCGAAAGCATCAACTACCTGACTCGCTTCCACGGCGTGGACCCCACCTTTATCGACGCCATACTGCCGGAATTTATCGCCTACTGGCGAGACAAGGGCGATGCGCGCGCATCCTGGAACAGCACTTTCACCCAGAATGTGGTGAAACGCTGGAAGAAACATCAGTACGACAAGACAGAAGAAGCCCAGTTGCTGCCGATCCCCCAAGACTGGCAGCCCAGCGAGGATGCATTGGAAATACTGGAGCGCGCCGACATCGATCGCAGCTTCATCGAAGACGCCGTTCCGGAGTTTGTGCTGTACTGGCGTGAAAATGGCCGCCGCGACCGACAGTGGAACACCCGCTTTATTGAACACGTGCGTCGCCAGTGGGCGCACTACACTAATGCCATAGAACACGATACCGAACCCAAACAGATACCGGCAAACTGGCAACCCGGCGACGCGGTTTTTGATATCCTGCACATGGCCAATATCGATGCCGACTTTGCGCGCAAGCTGTTGCCCGAGTTCCGCCTCTACTGGCAAGATAGCCGGCAACTGCAGCGTTCCTGGAACAGCAAATTTCTGCAGCACGTGAAGTATCAGTGGGCCCAGCGCCACCGAATGGGAGAAAACAATGCAGGACAGCAAAACCCTGACGGAAAGTCTCAATCGGAAGCTGAAAAGCTCTTCCGCAAGCTCACCGATCGCAGCTGGGCCAGCGGGCTCACAGGCAAAACCACAGGCTGAGCCGAGCGTCACCGAAGCCCACATAGACGCGATCAACCAGCTCTTCACCGAGCTCGAACTGGCCTACCACAACCAGTTCCATAAGGCGTTTCCGGGCGACAAAGCCAATGTGGCAAAGCAACTGTGGCTGCACAGCCTGCTGGATTTAAGCCCCGAAGAAATCATTCGCGGCTGCCGACGCAGCATCCGCGAGTCTGCCTATCTACCAACGCTGCACACCATACGCGAGCTGAGCAAGCCCTCACTCACCGAGTTTGGCTTGCCGGATCCTCACAGCGCCTACCTGGAAGCCTGCCGCGCGACTTCGCCCAAAGCCGATTACAACTGGAGCCATATTGCGGTGTACCATGCCGGTCGCGCCGCCGACTGGTATTTTCTGGCCAACAATGCCGAGCGCACCGCCTTCCCGGTATTTAAAGACCACTACCTGCGTATCTGCCAGCAAGTGCTGGACGGTGAAGAGCTTGCCTTGCCCAGCACCCCCGCGCTGCCGCAAGAGCACAACACTCCGCTGTCACTCGAAGAGCGCCGCGAAAAATTGCGGGAATTGCGCAAAGAACTCGGCCTGTGACGGCAGACGTTATACATAGCGCCGCCGCGAGGCTACAATAGCGCCCCTTACTCTGTTCAGGGCGCCCCATGGCAGACGACAACAAAACCCACTTTGGTTTTAACACCGTAGATCGCAACGAAAAAGCAGGCATGGTGGCCGGCGTTTTTCACTCGGTTGCCTCTCGCTACGACCTAATGAACGACCTGATGTCTGGCGGCATCCACCGCATGTGGAAACGCTTTACCATCGAGCTGTCCGGCGTCCGCCGAGGACAGCGGGTACTCGACATTGCTGGCGGCACTGGCGATCTGGCGGCAAAATTCAGTAAGTTGGTCGGCCCCACCGGGCAGGTAGTACTCGCCGACATCAACAGTTCCATGCTGGAAGTCGGCCGCGAAAAGCTGACTGACAAGGGCATCGTCGCCAATATCGATTACGTGCAGGCCAATGCCGAATGCCTGCCCTTTCCAGACGATTACTTTGACTGCCTGACCATCGCATTTGGGCTGCGCAATGTGACCGACAAAGACGCCGCGTTGCGCTCCATGCACCGGGTACTCAAGCCCGGCGGCCGCTGTTTGGTGTTGGAGTTTTCAAAACCCCAGAGTGATCTGCTCAGCAAAGTTTACGACCAATACTCTTTCAATATTCTGCCACGTATGGGCCAGCTAGTCGCCGGAGACAGCGAAAGCTATCGCTACCTGGCTGAAAGCATTCGCATGCACCCGGATCAGGAAACCCTGAAAGACATGATGGAAGACGCCGGCTTTGCGAACACCAGCTACTACAACATGACTGGCGGCATCGTCGCCGTGCACCGAGGCATCAAGGCATGAAACTGCCAGCACCAGCGCTCGCCGCGCTGGAATCGCTGATCAATCGCGCGCTGGAGCTCGACCCGGTGACCCGAGAGCGGCTCGACGCACTCCAGGGCCAGCGCTTCACCCTGCACTGCACGCAACCTGCCTTTTCCCTGACGCTGGTGATAGACAGCCACATTCTGCTGCTGAGCGACTGTGAAGAGACGTCGACCACGACCCTCACCGGCAGCTGGGATGAATTCACCAAAATAGCGCTCGCCAGCGACCCCGGCGCGGCCCTGATCAACGGCAACGTACGAGTCGAAGGAGATACTTCGAGGGTGCTGGAACTGCGCGAAATACTCTCCGCGCTGGATCTCGACTGGGAAGCACCTCTGGCGCGGCTGATTGGCGACGTTGCGGCCCACCAGATCGGACGCGGTGTGCGTCAGGGCGGACGCTGGGCCTTGGGTGCTCTGGCAGCTTTTCGGCGCCAGGCCACCGAATTTATTCGCGAAGAGAGTCAGTGGGTGCCCCACCCGATCCAGGTGGAAGATTTCTACCGCGACGTTGAAGACCTTTCACTTCGCACAGAGAAACTAGAAGCCCGCCTCAAACTGCTGCAACAACGCCTGCAACCCCACGACCCCGAGTAATCGCCTTGTTTGGAATTCGCCGCCTGCTCACCATTTTGCTGATCATCATCCGCTTCCGGCTTGATCAGCTGATTGACGTCACCCGCTTACCGAGCTGGCTCTGCATCCTGCTGCGCTTCGGCCCCTGGCGTCTGGTGCCCGCGCCGCAACACAATCGCGGTGCACGCCTACGCCTGGCACTGGAAGCCCTGGGGCCGGTCTTCATTAAATTCGGACAACAACTCTCCACCCGGCGCGACCTGCTGCCAGACGATGTGGCCGATGAGCTGGCCAAACTGCAAGATCAGGTACCCCCGTTTTCCAACGAGCAGGCACGTACTCTCATTGAATCTGCCTTGGGCAAACCGGTAGAAGAACTGTTCGGTCATTTTGAAACCCAGCCGCTGGCCTCCGCTTCAGTCGCCCAGGTCCATGCGGCCACGCTAAACAACGGCCAGCAGGTGGTTGTCAAAGTCATCCGGCCAGATATTCAGCGCACCATAGAAAAAGATATACGCTTGCTCTACAGCATTGCGCGATTGGTACAACACTACCTACCAGACGGACGCCGCCTACGCCCAGTTGAGGTGGTCGAGGACTACGAACTCACCATTCTCGACGAGCTGGATCTACAGCGCGAAGGAGCTAACACCTCACAATTGCGGCGAAACTTTGCCGACTCCGACCTGCTCTATGTCCCGGAGGTCTACTGGGACTACACCCGCCGCAATGTACTTGTCATGGAACGCATTGAAGGCATACCCGTTACCGACGTCGCTGCGCTCAATGCCCAAAACACCGACATGAAACGTCTTGCCGAACGCGGTGTGGAAATCTTTTTCACGCAAGTATTTCGCGACAGTTTTTTTCACGCAGACATGCATCCCGGCAATATTTTTGTGTCTCGCAAGCACCCTGAACGCCCGCAGTATATCGCCATCGACTGCGCCATCATCGGCAGCCTCAGCGATTCAGACCAGTACTATCTGGCGCGCAACCTGCTGGCGATCTTCCAGCGCAATTACCGGGAAGTGGCCGAACTGCATATCGAGTGTGGCTGGGTGCCTCCGCACACGCGCGTGCGCGAATTTGAATCAGCGATTCGCAGCGTTTGCGAGCCAGTGTTCGAAAAACCACTGGCAGAAATCTCTTTCGGCCAACTGCTAGTGTATTTGTTTTCCACCGCTCGCCGTTTTGAGATGGAAGTGCAACCCTCACTAGTACTGCTGCAAAAGACCCTGCTCAACATAGAAGGACTTGGACGCCAGCTCTACCCCGAACTCAACCTGTGGGACACTGCCAAGCCCTTTCTGGAGCACTGGCTGCGCGACCGCTATTCACCCCAGAGCATGTTTAAACGGGTAAGCCACCGCTTGCCCGGCTGGCTAGAGCAGCTCCCCAACCTGCCAGAACAATTACTGGAAGGGCCTCGGCGCCCTATCGAAATGCCGGTGCCAAACACCGACATTGAGCACCTTGAACGTCAACTGCAACAGGAAAAACGCAGTTACCGATGGCGCGTGCTGGGTATCGTGCTTATCGGCGCCAGCCTGATGCAGGCTGAACTTGCCCATTGGTCACCACATACACTCGCACTTGGTGCACTCGGCCTGCTGGTTCTCGCGCTCAAATAGTGTCAACCACGCACCAAGGCATGCCATAATGCACAGATTAAACAGGTGAATCATGACAGAATCACAAACGGAAACTTGGCTCGACGCAGTGGCTTTTAACACTGACGGACTGGTGCCGGCGATTGCCCAGGACAAAGCAACTGGACGCGTTTTGATGATGGCCTGGATGAACCGCGACTCGCTGGCGCTCACGCGCCAAACCGGCAAGGCCGTGTACTGGTCGCGCTCGCGCGGCAAACTCTGGAAAAAAGGTGAGTCCTCTGGCCATGAACAGCTGGTAGATCACATCCAGCTCGACTGCGATGGCGACACGGTGGTGCTGAGCGTTACCCAACAGGGTGGCATTGCCTGCCATACAGGCCGCGAAAGCTGTTTCTTTCGCACTTTGGACGACAACGGCCACTGGCAGCCAACTGAGCCGGTATTAAAAGACCCCGACAGTATTTATCAGACATCATGAACGACCGCATCCTTGAGCAATTACACGCTGTACTCGATGCCCGCAAGCAGGCCGCGGACCCCGATGCGTCCTACGTGGCAAGCCTGCATGCCAAGGGACTGAACAAAATCCTGGAAAAAGTGGGCGAAGAGGCCACCGAGACCATCTTGGCTGCCAAGGATGCAACAGACGACGCCGGTCGCGCTGATCTCGTAGGTGAAACAGCAGACCTCTGGTTTCACAGCCTGGTTATGCTGTCCCACCTGAATTTGAGTTACCGCGACGTATTGACGGAGCTGGAAAAACGCTTCGATCTTTCCGGTCACGCAGAAAAAGCTTCACGGCAGTAAGCCGCTTTCGAATGGTAGTGAGGGAAATAACATGGGTTTTGGTATAAAAGAACTGGTTGTCATTCTAGTGATAGTGCTGCTGTTGTTCGGCACCAAGAAACTCAAAGGTATTGGCACCGATCTAGGTAGCGCCATCAAGGGTTTCAAGAACAGCATGGCTGACGAAGACAGCAAGGCTAACAGCGACAAGCCCGAGGGCGAGGCCGAGAAAGTCGAATCCGACCCCCAGAATCCGCAAAGCGCTGCGACCAACGCCGAACACAAGGATAAATCAGCCTAAGCTGGCCCTGCGATGTTCGATATCGGTTTTGCCGAACTGGTACTGATTTTTATCGTGGGCTTGCTGGTGCTCGGCCCAGAGCGCCTGCCCGGTGCCATCCGCACAGTATCCCTCTGGCTCGGCCGCTTGCGCCGCAGCTTTACTGCGCTCAAAAATGAAATAGAGCGCGAGGTGGGCGCCGAAGAAATCAAGCGGCAGCTGCACAACGAAGCCATCATGGCCAACCTGAAAGACACCGAAGATTCACTGAAAGACAGCTTTAATCAGGTGGAGAGCGAATTTCGCGAATCGGAAAAAAAACTGAAATCGCTCGAGTACGACATTAGCGATGTGGTAAAACCTGAGCCGTCAGCCGCCGACGACAACCGGTCGCCCACCCAAAACACCACACCACAAAACGACACCAAATCCTCATGAGCACCGGCGCCGAAAACGATACCGGCCAACCGCTGGTACAGCACCTGACCGAATTGCGCGACCGCCTACTGCGCAGCATTCTAGTGATTCTGATCTTTGCCGTACCGCTAATGGCGTTCGCCAACGATATTTACACCTTTGTAGCAGAGCCACTGACGCGCTACCTGCCTGAGGGCAGCAGCATGATCGCCACCGAAGTTGCGTCCACCTTCCTGGCACCCTTTAAGCTGGTGATGGTGGCCAGCATATGCCTCGCCATGCCCTTTATGCTTCAGCAGATCTGGGGGTTTGTAGCCCCCGGCATGTACAAACACGAAAAACGTGTGGCCCTGCCTCTACTGGTTTCCAGCATTGTGCTGTTTTATGCAGGATTGGCATTCGCCTACTACGCCGTGTTTCCGCTGGTGTTTGGTTTTTTCAGCAGTGTCGCGCCAGTCGGTGTCGCCTACACGCCTGACATTAGTCGCTTTCTCGATACCGCGCTGAAACTATTTATGGCATTTGGGGTGGCATTTGAAATTCCAATAGCAACCGTACTGCTGATCTGGAGCGGCGCTGTAGAAAGGGACTCACTACGGGAAAAGCGCCCTTACGTGATAGTCGGCTGCTTTGTCGTCGCCATGCTGCTGACACCACCCGATATTTTTTCGCAGTGCCTGCTGGCCGTGCCGATGTGGCTGCTGTTTGAAGCGGGTATCTTTTTCAGCCGCTTTCTCGGCACCCGGGAAACCGAAGACGGTCAGTAATCGTCTTCGTAGCCGGTAAAGGCAAGGTTATCGAAGCGAGTGTACTTACCGATAAAGGCAAGCCGCGCGGTGCCGATGGGACCGTTACGCTGCTTGCCAATAATGATTTCCGCTACACCTTTCTGATCAGTCTCTTCGTTGTAAACTTCATCGCGATAGATAAACATGATCACGTCAGCGTCCTGCTCGATCGCACCGGATTCCCGTAGATCCGAGTTTACCGG